>CAMIWP010000148.1 GCA_946402475.1 uncultured Selenomonadaceae bacterium | reverse complement strand
CAATCCTTTTATCATCCTATAATATATAGTATTATCCTACAATATGCAACAGATTTCAAGTGATTCTGTTGCATTCATTGAAGAGATGGCAAAAAAATGCTCACCCTCGGTTGTTTTCTCAACCTTGGGTGAGCATTTTCGCTATTCTTTTTTTTCTTCGAGGGAACGCAGGAACTTTACGGCGGAAAGCCCGGCTTCGGCGCCTTCCTGGACGGCCTTGGAGATCTGTAGCAGGCCGCCGGTGCAGTCGCCGGCGGCGAAGACTCCCGGCACGTTGGTGCACATGTGGGCATCCACCTTGATGTTTTCCCCGTCCAACATCACGCCCAGCCGTCTGGCCAGATCCGTACTGCCGGCGGTTCCGATGGCGACAAACAGACCGTCGATGGGAATCCGGCTCCCGTCGGCAAAAGCCGCTCCCGTTATGCGTTCCTCTCCCTCGATGGCAACCAGCCGCTTCGCGTGAAGTTCCACGCCCTTTGGCAACTCTGCCTCGGTTTTCTCTCCGTTGCTGAAGAGCAGGACCTTGGAGGCATGGGGCAACAGGGCCTTTGCTTCGTGCAGGGCATATTCTCCCGAGCCGAGAACCGCCACGGTCTTGCCACGGTAGAAAAAGCCGTCGCAGGTGGCGCAGTAGCTCACGCCGTGTCCCTCCAGCCTTGTCAATCCCGGCAGGGGAGGGGCTTTCCTGGAAGCTCCGGCGGCGATGATGAGACAGTCGGCTTCGTAGGCTCGCGCGGAGGATACGCCTCGGAAGCCACGGAAGTCTTCCCGAAATTCCAGCCCGATCAGCTCGTCCTCGACAAACTCCACGCCGACGGCTTTCGCTCCCTCGATGCCGTGTCGTTCCAGTTCGGCTCCGGACAGGGGCACGGCGAGTCCGTAATAATTCTGGATGAGTTCGGCCCGGCTCAGGGCGCTGGTCCCATACCCCTTGAACACCACCCGGACTTCGGCGCCGCTCCGCCGAGCGTAGAGGGCGGCGGATATCCCTGCGGGGCCGCCGCCCAGGACCAAAACCTTTCCCATTCTTTCCATCCCTTTCCCGCTCCTACCGGCATCAGGAAATCAGTTCTTCGATTCTTTCCTTGGGAATGACTCCTACGGATTCCTTCACATTTTCGCCGTTTTTGAACACCAGCAGGGTGGGGATGGACAGGATGCCGTATTTCTCGGCCAGCTCCTGCTCCTCGTCCACATTGATCTTGCCCACGCTCACTTGGGGGTGAGCCGCCGCAACTTCCTCGATGATGGGGGAGAGCATTCGGCAGGGGCCGCACCAGGATGCCCAAAAGTCCACGAGTACCGTGCCCTTGGCCTCCAATACCTTTTCTGCGAAATTCGTCTTTGTGATCACCATTGCGCTCATAAGCACCCTCCTTGAAAACTCTTTCATCATGCCTTGCGGTGGTTCTTGAGGAAATTCTCAATGCGCGCCAGAGCCTCGGAGATCTTGTCGATGGAGGTGGCGTAGGAACAGCGGACATGTCCCTCGCCGCAGGCGCCGAAGGCGCTGCCCGGGACCAGGGCCACGTGTTCCGCCTGCAAGAGTTCCTCGGCGAAGTCGTTGGAATTGTAGCCCGTGGAAGCAATGCTGGGGAAGATGTAGAATGCCCCCTTGGGCTCGAAGCATTCCAAGCCCATCTTTCGAAAACCGTCGTAGATGAGACGGCGCCGACGGTCATACTCCGCCACCATTTTCTTCATGTATTTCTCGCCGTTCCGAAGGGCTTCCAAGGCGGCGACCTGGGCCGTAATGGGAGCGCAGAGCATGGTGTACTGGTGGATCTTCGTCATGGCGGCGGTGATGGTGGGATTGGCGAGGGAATAGCCGATGCGCCAGCCCGTCATGGCGTATGCCTTGGAAAAGCCGTTGAGGAGAATGGTGCGTTCCTGCATGCCGGGCAGGGAGGAAAAGCAGACGTGTTCCTCGTCTCCGTAGGTGAGATCTCCATAGATCTCGTCGGAAATGACGATGAGATCGTATTTCTCCGCGAAATTCGCCACGGCCAGAAGATCCTTGCGCGTCATTATGGCTCCCGTGGGATTGTTGGGATAGCCGATGAGAAGAACACGGGTCTTGTCCGTCACGTGGGCTTCCAGATCCGCCGGCGTGATGCGAAATTCGTTTTCAATGCTGGCCGGAACGGCAACGGGAATGCCTCCCGCCAAGGTCGTGCACGCTTGGTAGGAGACGTAGCAAGGCTCGGGGATGAGCACCTCGTCGCCGGGGGAGAGAACAGCGCGCATGGCGATGTCCAGCGCCTCGCTGACCCCCACGGTCACAAGAATGTCCGTCGCGGCATCGTAGGTGTTGCCGTATCGCTCACGATAGTGCTTGGCGATCTCTTCGCGAAGCTCCATCATGCCACGATTGGCCGTGTAAGAGGTATACCCGCGCTCCAAGCCGTAGACGCAGCTTTCCCGGATGGACCATGGTGTGACGAAATCGGGTTCTCCCACCCCCAGGGAGATGACGTCTTCCATGCTGGCCGCAATGTCGAAGAACTTGCGGATGCCGGAGGGGGCAATGGCATTGACGCCGGGGGAAAGGCGAGTCTTCCAGTCGGTCCTCGTCTCCTTCATGGGGACACCACCAGTCTGCGGTCGCGCTCCTCGTCGTTGACGATGACGCCGTCCTTCTTGTAGGGCTTCAGCATGAAATGGCTTCGGGTGGCGGTGACGCCCTCAATGGTGGAGAGACGGGTGGCGACAAAATTCGCAACATCCTTCAGGGACTTGCCTTCGATGATGACCAAAAGGTCGAAGCTGCCGCTCATGAGATAGACGGTGCGCACCTCGTCGAAGCGATAGATGCGCTCGGCAATGGCGTCGAAACCCACCTCTCTCTGGGGTGTCAGATTGATCTCGATGATGGCGGTGACGGTGTCGTTGCCGAATTTCTCCCAATTGATGAGAGTGTTGTATGAGAGGATGATCTTGTCCTTCTCCAATTCTCTTAACTGCTTTTCCACCTCGTATTCGCTGCGGTTGAGCATGGCGGCCAGTTCGCTTACGGGACGGCGGGCGTCGTGCTCAAGAAGCTCCAGTAATTCGCGCATACAGGTTCCTCCCTTCTGCATATAAGAATCATCTTAGCATAGGAATCCATTTCGTGACAAGGAAAATGTTTTCTTGAAGGTTATCCTTTCCCATCATTTCCAATTTGACTGAGGCCGACAGTTATGGTACAATAGACCTAAATAGAAAGTTCTGTTGCAGAGATCTCCTCTCTAGGGACGAACGAACTTGTAAATAGGATATTTGTTCGGAACTGGCCGAGTGGCATGTGCGGTATTTGATCGATGACTTACAAGCAGTCCGCAATGACAGGGACGTATTGCACGATGCGCAGCCGCGGTCAAGCCGATCCTGGTACCGTGGGAGGGGATTTTCTGTAGCAAGTCTTTTCGGACAGTGTTCCGGGAGAGGTCCGGGTTCCTTTGCCCAGCAAGGGGATTCGGATTTTTTTTGTTTGCGGCGGCGTTCTGCTTTCCGGGAGGGAGAAGTCATGCCATCAGGAGGGGATGTTTGTTGTCGATAACGTATATCAGGCCGGAGTACGCCTTGAGGTTCCGATGCGACGGGAAAGCTTGCGGCAGTCGGTGTTGCCGGGATTGGAGCGTGGCCGTTGATCCCGTGACCTACGAATCCTATCGGGGCATTGAGCCGAGGGATGTGCGGGATGAGATTTGCGGGTGGATGTCCGGGCGAGATGACAAGGGGAATTACTTGGTGCGCCTTCGGGAAGATCGGCGATGTCCCTTTTTGAGGGAGGATCTGCTCTGCCGCATACAAAAGGAATACGGGGAAGGATATCTTTCCGACATTTGTTATTCCTATCCCCGGGTGACTTATCGGATCGGGGAAACGGTGGAGCAATCCATGGCCATGAGTTGTCCTGTGGCGGCGAGATTGCTTTTGGGACAGGATGGGCCTGTGCGTTTTGTGGAGGAGGAAGAGGAGGAAGGACGTTCCGGTTGGCATTTTGATATGACGGAAAAGGTGGGACGATACGGCGAGGACTGGCAGGATATGCAGTCGGCGGGGATTTTCTTGTTACAGGATCGGAGGCTTACCCTGGATCAATGCCTTTTTTCCCTGCTGCGATTTTATGAGCAGGGGGAGCGTCTTTTGGGAAGGGGGGAGAAAGATGATTTTGAAAAATTGCTGGAGCATGTGGTGTCCGGAGAATTTTCTCTCGGCTCGGCAGAGAAAGGACGCCGTGCAGGATTCCGTCGGGAGGATTATATCCGCAACATGATGGAACTCTTCCGCCTCCTCTACGGCGCGGCAGCGAATGAGGAACGACACAGGGCTCTTTTGGGGATTTATGATGGGCAA
>CAMIWP010000147.1 GCA_946402475.1 uncultured Selenomonadaceae bacterium | reverse complement strand
GAAGACGGGGCGGAAACGGCTCTGGATTTGGGACATTACGAGCGCTTTATCGACATCAATCTCACGAAGAATTCCAATATCACCACGGGCAAAGTATATTGGTCCGTGCTTTCCAAGGAGCGAAAGGGAGACTATCTGGGCAGTACGGTGCAGGTCATACCCCATATCACCAACGAGATCAAGCAGCGGGTCTACGACGTGGCCGCTGCCGACGGTGCCGATGTGGTCATAACGGAGATCGGCGGTACCGTGGGCGATATTGAGAGCCAGCCTTTTTTGGAAGCCATTCGCCAGGTGAAAAAAGAGGTGGGAAAGAACGATGTCCTCTACATCCACGTGACCCTCCTTCCCTACATCTCTGCGGCGGGGGAGCTCAAGACAAAGCCCACCCAGCACAGTGTCAAGGAGTTGCGGGCCATCGGCATTCAGCCGGACATTCTCGTCTGCCGCACGGAGAAGACCATCTCCAAGGAAATGAAGGAGAAGATCGCCCTGTTCTGTGACGTGGATGCCAATGCGGTCATCGAAAACCGCACGGCTCCGAGTATCTACGAGGTTCCTCTCATGATGCAGCAGGAGGGACTTGATAAGATCGTGCTGGCCAAGTTGGATATGAACTATGGCCCCGCCAACATGGAAGCCTGGGAAAAGATGGTGCACAAGATCTACCATCCTCAGACCAAGGTGAAGGTGGCTGTGGTGGGCAAGTACGTGGAACTTCCCGATGCTTATATTTCCGTCACGGAGGCCCTTCATCATGCGGGGATCGCCAACGATGCCGCCGTGAAGATCCAGTGGGTGAATTCCGAGCGGATCGAACCTTCCGATGCGGATTTGGACGAGGTATTCGTGGGATGCAAGGGCATTCTCGTCCCCGGCGGGTTTGGGGACCGCGGCGTGGAAGGGAAGATCAAGGCCATCCAGTACGCCAGGGAAAACAGGATTCCCTTTTTGGGGCTTTGCCTTGGCATGCAATGTGCGGTCATCGAGTTTGCCCGTCATGTCTGCGGCATGACGGATGCCAACAGCACGGAATTCAATGAAGAGACGAAGCATCCCGTCATCGCTCTCATGGATTCCCAGCAGGGAGTGGTGCAAAAGGGTGGCACTATGCGCCTGGGGGCTTACCCCTGCAAGCTGGCTCAGGGAACTCATACCATGGAATGCTACGGGCAGGAAGAGATTTCCGAGCGCCACCGCCACCGCTTCGAGTTCAACAACGCCTATCGGGAACCATTGGAGGAGAAGGGGATGATCGTCGCGGGGACCCTTCCCGACGATAGCCTCGTGGAGATCATCGAGGTCAGGGATCATCCCTGGTTTGTGGCATCCCAGTTCCATCCGGAACTAAAATCCCGTCCTACCCATCCCCATCCGCTGTTCAGGGGATTCGTGGCGGCGGCTTTGGAGAAGAAATGACAGCAGCGCAAGTGTGCAGGAGGAGAGATCGGCATGAAGGTTTTGGCGGCAGACGGTATTTCGGAAAAGGGCATCGAGCTTCTGAAGAAGGAGTTCGAGGTGGTTGGGAAGGATAAGATTTCCCATGAGGAGCTTCTGGAGATCATTCCGGAGTTTGACGCTCTCATGGTTCGTTCGGCATCCAAGGTGACGGCGGATGTCATAGAGCGGGCGGAGAAGCTCAAGATCATCGGCAGGGCCGGCGTGGGTGTGGACAACATCGACATTCCCGCCGCCACGGAGCGCGGCATCATCGTCATCAATTCCCCCGGCGGCAATACCATCGCCGCCACGGAGCACACCATGGCCATGATGTTGGCCATGTCCCGCCACATTCCCGTGGCGAACGAGACCATGCAGAAGGGGGAATGGAATCGAAAGAAATACGTGGGCGTGGAGCTTCGCGGCAAGACCCTGGGGATTGTGGGTATGGGCCGCATCGGCAGCGGCGTGGCAAAGCGCGCGCTGTCCTTTGACATGAACGTGATCGCCTACGATCCCTATATCAACGAGGAACGGGCGAAGAGTCTGGGCGTCCGGGTGGGAACCCTGGAGGATGTGATCGCCGAGTCGGATTTCATCACTGTGCACATGCCCCTGACTCCCGAGACCAAAGGCATGATTTCCATGCCCCAGATGAAGAAGATGAAGAAGGGTGTCCGCCTTGTGAACTGCGCCCGGGGCGGCATCATCAACGAGGCGGATCTGGCTCAGGCGGTGAAGGAGGGCATTGTCGCCGGCGCGGCCATCGACGTGTTCACCAGCGAGCCTATCCCCGAGGATCATCCCCTCATTGGCATCCCCGGCATCATTCTCACCCCGCATCTTGGGGCATCTACGGTGGAGGCGCAGATCGGGGTTTCCGTGGATGTGTCGAAGGGCATCCTGGCAGCCCTGCGGGGAGAGCCGGTCTCCACGGCGGTGAACATGGCGCCGGTTTCCCCCCAGGTCATGAAGGTCATTTCCCCCTATCTCACGCTGGCGGAGCGACTGGGTTGCACGGTTTGCTCTCTGGCAGAAGGTCCCATCCGGAGTCTTGAGATCACCTACAACGGCGAGATCACGGAGGTCAACACGGGGCTTCTTTCCACGGCGGTCATCAAGGGAATGCTGAATCCCATCATGGAGAACGAGGTCAACTATGTCAATGCTCCCGGCTTCGCCAAGGAACGCAACATCAAGATTCGGGAGACGAAGATCAAGGAAGCGGAGAGTTTTGCCAATCTCATTACCGTGAAAGCTGCTTCCGGCGATAGGGAGGTGACGGTTCAGGGCACTCTCTTCGGCGATGAGGGCCGTATCGTCCGCATCAACAAGTTCCGGGTGGACGTGGATCCTCACGCCCGCATCCTCATCTGCCCCCACATCAACCGCCCCGGTGTCATCGGGAAGGTGGGTTCTATCATGGGAGCCGCCAATATCAACATTTCCGGTATGCAGGTCGGCAAGGCCGATGTGGAGGGGACGAATCTCATGGTTCTGACCATCGACAACGACATTCCCGCAGATATTCTGGCAAAGGTCAAGGAAGTGGACGGTATCTTTGACGCGAAACTGGTCAACTTCTACGCGATTTGATTCTTGTCCCGGATTTTGGCGGAACAAGGTAGCTGTCCCATGTGTTCTTCATGCATGGGACAGTTTTTTTGGTTAAAAATACACTTGACTAAAAAATCTCCTCTGCTACAATATATTCTGTTCTTATATTTATAAACCACAATATATGGTG
Source organism: uncultured Selenomonadaceae bacterium (assembly GCA_946402475.1). Next base: position 1,182 of record CAMIWP010000147.1, on the reverse strand, counting down.
TTCTGCGTATTAACATGACAAGGAGGGATGGATGTCATCCTTTGAGGGTGGCATCGCGCGATGCATGAATCTCAAGACCGTCACGAAGCGTTCCGGCCTCACGGTGGACTATGATCAGAGGAAGATTTACAATGCCATAGCCGGCGCCAATAAGGACAGCACGGAGCAGATGAGCGATGCGGACATCCAGGAAGTCACTCTTCAAGTGGAACGGAATCTTTCTCATCGTGACGGAGTCACCGTGGAGGAGATCCAAGATGTGGTGGAACATGAGATTATGAAGCATGGCTTCTACGACATCGCCAAGAAGTATATCCGCTATCGTCAGCGCCATGAGGAACGGCGGGCGGCTCAGAAGCACCTCATGGAATGCTACCGGGACATTTTTTTGCCGATGCGGTGGATTCCGATCTTAAGCGGGACAATGCCAACATCAACACGGATGCGTCCATGGGCATCATGCTCAAGCTCGGCGCCGAGGGCGCGAAACACTTCGTGGATAACTACGTGTTGCCGGAGGCTTACGCTTCGGCGGATCAGCACAATTACATCCACATCCACGATAAGGATTTCAGTCTCATTACCTTTAACTGTTGCCAGATTGATTTGCTGAAGCTGTTTCACGGGGGATTTTCCACGGGGCACGGGTTCCTGCGAGAGCCCAATTCCATTCGGGCTTATGCATCTCTAGCGTGCATTGCCATCCAATCCAATCAGAACGACATGTTCGGTGGACAGAGCATCAACTGTTTTGACTATGCCATGGCGGAGGGCGTGAGGAAGTCTTTCCGCAAGGCCGTGGAGGATGAGGCATTCAAGGCAGCGGTCTACCGGTTGGACGGGGATGTGTCGGGAGATAGGAAGGAATTTCGGGAGAAGTTCCGGGCCGCCCTGGATGCCGAAGCGTGCAATTTTACGGAGAAGAATGACGATCCCCGTCGGTCCGAGGGGATCGAGGCTGTCCGCGCCGCATTGGAAGGGGTGCTGGGAGATCGAGAGAAATCCATGGAAGCTCTTCGGAGAGATGCGGAGCATGTCTACGGACTGGCCTGTCAGGACGTAGCGGAGGAAACTCATCAAGCGATGGAGGCGTTGATTCATAATTTCAACACCCTGCACTCCCGGGCAGGAGCGCAAGTGCCCTTCAGTTCCATCAACTACGGCACGGACACCTCGCCGGAG
>CAMIWP010000146.1 GCA_946402475.1 uncultured Selenomonadaceae bacterium | reverse complement strand
CGGAGGGCCTCATCCTCAAAGGAGAGCTTGACGCCGTCCATCTCCATCAGCTTCCGATACTGCTTCGTCAAAGCATTCTTCGGCTGGGTAAGAATGCTCACCAACGCATCCTCGTCCAGTGCATCAAGGGTGACCACCACAGGCAAACGTCCGATGAACTCCGGTATCAATCCATTCTTCAGGAGGTCTTCCGGCATCACCTGGCGCAGGACCTCGCCGATGTTCCGGTTCTTCCGCGATGTAACCGTGGCGCCGAATCCCATCTGCTTCTCCCCAAGGCGGGACTCAATGATCTTTTCGATGCCGTCAAAGGCGCCACCGCAAATGAAGAGAATATTCGTCGTGTCAATCTGTATGAGCTCCTGATGGGGATGTTTCCGCCCTCCCTGAGGAGGAACGGATGCCGTTGTCCCCTCCAGGATCTTCAAGAGCGCCTGTTGGACGCCCTCGCCCGACACATCCCTCGTAATGGAGGGATTCTCCGATTTCCTGGCAATCTTGTCGATCTCGTCGATGTAAATGATGCCTCGCTCCGCCTTTTCCACATCGTAATCGGCAGCCTGAATGATCTTGAGGAGTATGTTCTCCACATCCTCTCCCACATAGCCTGCCTCCGTTAAGGAAGTGGCATCGGCAATGGCAAAGGGAACATTCAGGATACGGGCCAAAGTCTGCGCCAAAAGTGTCTTGCCGCTGCCCGTGGGACCTATCATGAGAATATTCGACTTCTGGAGCTCCACATCATCGGGCTTGGTTGCGCCCATGTTGATGCGCTTGTAATGGTTATAAACCGCCACGGAAAGGGTTTTCTTCGCCTCGTCCTGGCCAATGACATACTGATCCAAAATGGCCCGAATATCCTTTGGTTTCGGGACGTCCTTCAGTTCAACTTCAACATCCTCGCTGAACTCTTCCTCAATGATCTCATTGCAGAGCTCGATGCATTCATCGCAGATGTAGACACCGGGGCCGGCCACGAGTTTCCTCACCTGCTCCTGGGTCTTTCCGCAAAAGGAACATTTCAGTTGTCCTTTTTCATCCCCAAACTTCAACATGACTTCACCCCTCAGTCCTTGGACTCGGCTTTCTTGCTCTTCTTCGGACGGGTTATGACCTCATCAATGAGACCGTATGCCTTGGCGTCCTCGGCCGTCATGAAATTATCGCGCTCCGTGTCGGCGATGATGGTTTCCCTCGCCTGTCCCGTGTGCTTCACGAGGATGTCATTCCCTACCTCGCGGAGGCGCAGGATCTCCTTGGCCTGGATCTGAATGTCCGTGGACTGGCCCTGGGCTCCCCCCAAGGGCTGATGGATCATGATGCGGGCAAGAGGAAGGGCAAACCGCTTTCCCTTTGCTCCCGCCGTCAGCAACAAGGATCCCATGCTGGCCGCCTGACCGATGCAAATCGTGGACACATCCGACTTGATGTACTGCATGGTGTCGTAAATGGCAAGTCCGGCCGTCACAACCCCGCCGGGACTGTTTATATAAAGATAGATATCCTTGTCCGGATCTTCGGACTCCAAAAAGAGCATCTGCGCCACAATAGAGTTCGCCACGCTGTCGTCAATGGGACCACCGAGGATGATAATCCTGTCCTTCAGCAAGCGCGAATAAATGTCATAGGCCCGTTCCCCACGGCTGGAACGTTCCACTACCATTGGTACATAGTTCATGAAAACCACCTCATTATCGAAAGCAGTCATCTCATTGTGCGATATTGTCAATAATGAACTGCCTTGCCTTCTTGTGAAGCACGGTATAAGTAAGATCCGTCAAACGCCCCTGCTCCCTGATGATCTTCTGAACCTGCTTCGCCGTCGCGCCGTATGCGGCAGCCATGGCATTCACCTCAGCGTCCAGATCCGCAGCCTCCACCTTGATGTTCTCCGCCTTGGCCACTTCTTCTAACATAAGATCCGTCCTCACGGCTTTCTCCGCAGACTCGCGGTATTCCTCGCGAATCTTGGAAATATCCGTGCCGGCATACTGGAGATACTCCTCCATCTTCAAACCCTGCTGCTCGACGCGCGCGGACAGTTCCTGGATCATGTTGGTCACCTGGTTGTCGATCATCACGGGGGGGAGATCCACCGTGATATTCTCCATCGCCATCTCAATGGCCTTTGCCCTCTGCTCGTTCTCCGCCATGCGCTCCGCATTCTCCTGCAGATTCTTACGGATATCCGCCTTGAGCTCATCCAGAGTCTGGAAGGTGCTGACCTTCTTCGCCAGCTCATCATCCAGGGGAGGCAGTTCCTTGCGCTTGATGCTGCGAACGGTGCACTTGAAAACAGCGGGCTTTCCGGCCAACTCCTTTGCGTGATATTCCTCCGGGAAGGTCACATTGACCTCCTTTTCCTCATCCACTTTCGCTCCCACAAGCTGATCCTCAAACCCAGGAATGAAACTGCCGGAGCCTATCCGCAGGGGATAATCCTCGCCCTCACCTCCGTCAAAGGGCTCTCCGTCCACAAATCCCTTGAAGTCCAACGTCGTGAAGTCGCCCTTCTCTACCACAGAGCCCTCGGGAACATTCACCATTTTGCCCTGACGATCCTGGAAATTTGCCAGCTGTTCGTTCACAGCCTCATCCGTGACCTCTTTTACGTTTTTCTCAACCTTCAACCCCTTGTACTCTCCAAGGGTCACTTCGGGGCAATTGGTAAAGGTCACCTTGAAGACAAGATCCTTCCCGCTCTCCAAGGTGACGATCTCTACATCCGGGCGAGTCACAGGTTTCAGTTTCTGCTCCTCCAAAGCATCGGCAAACGCCTTCGGATAGATGAGCTCGAATGCCTCATCCATGATGTACGCCTTACCCACATGGCGCTCTATGATGTGCCTCGGTGCCTTTCCTTTCCGGAAGCCGGGAATGTTCACGCGATTCCCCACTCGTTTGCAGGCGCGATCCTCCGCCTTCTTTACCTCTTCTGCTTCCACCTCGATGGTGAGGATCACCTGTTGGTTTTCTATTTTTTCTGTCGAAACTTTCATTGTCTGAAATGACCTCCTGTTTTTCTCTTATGCACGTCCCATGAGACGCTACGGAAAATCGCATCCGTTGCTTTGCCTGAATGCCATACGTAGCTCATAATACCACAAAACACAGCGAAACACAAGAGTCTCGCTGTGCTCTGGCAGTATTTCCCGAGGATTTCTTCTTATTTTGCCAAAATGCCCTCCATGCGCTTGATGGGACCGGTGAGATCCATGTGTCCCGCGATGCTTTCCACAGCCGCACCGTCAATGAGGATCTGCACAGATTTTACCTCCGGGAACTCCGTAAGTGTATTCACAATGGAGCCCACCAACATTTCCTCGCCGGTGGATCCCCCCACGAAATACTTGGCCAAATCTCCGGAGAAATCCACTCTCGCCACGCCGTCCTTCACCTGGATGCCCCGCAATTTCGCCTGCCGGGGAATGATGGTCGTCTGCCCCGCTTCCTTGGTCCCCTTCATGAGGGAACGAAGAACCACCGTATACTTATCCGCCCCGTCCGGAATCTTCACCTTCCGGGATACCGTCACAAGTGCAGATCCGTCCTCCTTCGGGTAGTAAAGCTTCACCGTCAGTTCCTTTTCCTCCTTGGACTTCACCGCAGGAGCAACGCTGCCGGAGGATGAGAGACTGCCGGAGGAAACTGCAACGGAAGAAGCAGAGGAGGATGGCAGTGCCTTCTCATCCTGAGGATCACAACCTCCCGCCACACACAGGATCGCCAGCGCAAATACGCAAAGGATGCCTTTCTTCCATTTTATTGTCATCTGATCCACATCTCCTGTTCTTCACCGTTCCTGAAAATACCGGCCAATAGCCTTGGCGATGGCATAAGCCAGCTTGTTCTGGTATTCGTCATTTCCCAGCAACGCTTCTTCCCTGTAATTTGTGATAAAGCCAAGCTCCACCAAGGAGGCGGGAACCCTGGAATACTTGATGACGTAGAAATTCGCCGACTTCACCCCACGATTGGTCAGCCCGCCGGCCGCCTCCAATTCCTCATTCAAGAGTTGCGCCAAACGCTTGCCGTGGTAGGAACCGGAAAAATGATAGGTCTCCATTCCGTGAGCGTTGGGATTGGAAAAAGCATTGCAGTGGATGCTGACAAAGATCTCCGTTTCAGGCGCGTAAAGCCCTACGTTGACTCTCGCCTGAAGTTCCTGACGATCCGTGGCGTTGATGCCGTAAACATCCCGGTCGTCATCCCGGGTCATGATGACGCGGGCACCCGCTCCCTGCAGATACGCCTGCACCTTCTTCGTCACGGACAGGGCGACTTCCTTCTCCGTCAAGCCGCTGGGACCAATAGCTCCCGAATCGCTACCCCCATGCCCGGCGTCCAGCACCAGTGCATGTCCGGCCACCCCTTCTATCTT
>CAMIWP010000145.1 GCA_946402475.1 uncultured Selenomonadaceae bacterium | reverse complement strand
CGTGAGCATATTGGACATCTCCGATATGGCGCTCTGGGCCATGGCATCGAAATCATTGATGGGCATCCCCATCATCATGGTGGAGGCGATGTATTTCGCTGTATCCACGGACATATTGTAGACCACGTTTCCGCGAATCTGCTTGGTAAAGCCCACAATGACGGAAACGCCGCGACTGACGGCATTCCTTTCCCTCACATACAGTTTCGCCCGTTTCGGCTCCTGAAACCCCATCTGCGGCATGACGGAGGTAAATGCGTCAACGAAAGGATTCACTAATTTTGCATCCATCTCATCATTCTCCTTCCGCAAACCCTACGTTCAGATAAATCTTCCCAATCCTCGTATCTGCTGTGATTTTGAAAGTCGTGAGCTTCGGGCTCGCAATGCGGATATTCGTACCGCAAATGGTTCCCGGCGGAGTGATGCGCATTTCCTTGTCCTTGAACACATCGTTGATGTTGGATACGCCACGCCCCACGATGATATTCACTGCCTCCTCCACCGTTTCGCTGGCATCCTCCTCGCTGAGCTCCTCCGGGTTCTCTGCGTTCAGCATGATGGAGGAGAACTTGTTCATCGTCTCAACGTCCATGTAAACAATAGCACGCCCCACGGGGAAGCCGGTGAGGCCAACGATGACCGCAATGCCGCTGACATCCAGAAAACGACGGTCATCCAGTTCCAACTCCACCTCACTGTGAATGCCGATCATGCTGAAGATGCCCTGCTGCAAAGCCCTCACGAACGCTTTGGCATAAGACTCTCTGAGGACAGCAATCTTCCCCACGCGATTCTGGCACAGCACCATCATAGTGTCTATCAGGTCGTTAGTGCTGATGGGCTTCTGGAGGAAGGCACTGATACCCGCCTCGCGCCCCGTGGCTACCAGACTGGCATCCTTCATGGCGCTGATCATGATGATCTTCACTTCGGGATCGATCATGCGGATGCGTTTGCTGCACTCAATACCATCCGCATCGGGAAGGTTCATGTCCATCGTGATGATGCTGGGCCGCGTTTCCTCAAACATGTCCACCGCTTCCGCCGCGTTCTTCGCCTCGGCACAGACCTCGAAGTTCGTCTTTGCCAAATGCCCCCTGATCATGGCCCTGCTGATCTTCGAATCGTCAACTATCATTACCTTGACTTTCTCCACAAAGCTCACCTGCTTCTCTCTCTATGATTTTGAACGCATTTTTCCCAGTTGGTAATAAACTTCGCTGTCCATACAGAAAATCCCTGCTAAAATAAAACTTTTTTCCTCTAAAATTCGAGAACCTTCCTCCTGCGGCGAAACCCCTTGTCCTCTGCCACATAACGTCCCATGGCTCGGATGCGTGCTTCCATGCAATTCCGGCAATCCGAGGGACTGTCCGCGACACAGGCCTTTCCCGGATACAGGGCGTACTTTCTGCGGTACTCTCCCTCCGTCACGTTGGGCATGACCACGTTGGCCCCCGATGCCAACATGATCTCCCTGCCTCCGGGCATCCGTGTCTCCACCGCCGTGGTGGCGGGAAGATTGGCCTCCGGCAGCAGCAGGCGAAGAAGAGCCACCATGCGTCGGGTGAGGTGGAAGTCTCCGGCCGGCGCCCCCCCTAAAGGGGTATCTCCGTTGGGAATCAAAGGACCGATCCCCAGCATGTCCGCATCCATGGACTGGTAAAAAAGAATGTCCTCGGCCAAGGATTCCAGTGTCTGCCCGGGAAGTCCCACCAAGGTTCCCGTCCCCACTTCATAGCCCAGATCCTTCAAATCCTTCAGGCACCGAAGACGATTCCCGTGGCTCATGCCGGGGTCAAGCTTTTCGTAAAGCTCTGCGTCCGTAGTCTCGATGCGAAGCAAAAACCGATCGGCCCCGGCCTCATGAAGAGCCTTGTATTCCTCATAGGTGCGTTCTCCGATGGAAAGCGTGATGGCCAAATCCAGTTCCTTGATCTCCCGAAGAATGACCACAAGACGAGCGACATCGAAATACCCATCCTCACCGGACTGGAGCACCACAGTACGATAGCCGTAGCCCTTGGCCTTTTTCGCCAAGGCCAGGATCTCCCCCGGCTCCAGCCGATACCGTTCCAGCTTGCCATTATCCCGACGGAGTCCACAGTACATGCAATTCCGGCGGCAGATATTGGAGAACTCGATGAGTCCCCGCAGGTGGACGCCGTCCCCCACATACTCCCTCCGCACCCTGTCGGCAGCCGCTGCCAGTTCTTCCTCTCGCTCCGCCGAGGCGAGAAGAGCCACCAATTCCCCCTTGTCCAGGCGATGCTCCCTCTCTCCTTGCAAGATCAGTTTATCCATCCTATCCGTCGCTCCGCGAATTCACTTCTTCTTTTCATCCTTCTTCCCGCCCTCCTTGGGAGGGTTTTTCTCTTCTTCCAGCTTCTTCCGATCCTCTTCTCTGAGCTTTCCCTTGCTCTCCGTGTGGGCGATGATCTCATCCCGATGCTCCGTCGCATATTTGAGAATCCCACGGTAGAATTTCCCGTCCACATCTTTTTCCCCGTAGGAATCCAAGCGAATGGGCTCGAAGTTCTTCTCCGCATTCAGGGAACTCCAAGTGTCATCCAGATCGTTGTGCTCCGTAATGCGCACTTTGTTCTCCGCAAGGTCGAATTCCAGATAGTCCGCAGCTCCGATGAGCCGGTCATACCCTTCCATGGACATCATGCGCCAACGCCGCTTCGCCACCACGTCCTCGATCTGCACGGAATCGTACACTTTGACGGTAGGAACGATGAGTCGGTTCAGATCAATGTATCCCTCCGCATCCACCCCATAGCAGATTTGTTGCTTGTTGAAATAGTATCCGGCCCTGGCCGTGGACTGAACCCACTCATAGATATTCCTCGGCACGGGAGCCACTGCCGCGGCCTCGCTTTCAACGCCCAGCAGGGTGGCTGCCGCCAGTCCCAGCGCGAAAAATCCCCTGGCAAAATATTTCATTCAAATGCTCCTTTCGCTCAATCGTCACGGCTTCGGTAAAGTTCGTCCAACTCGTAAGGCGTTTCCTGATAAACATAATAGTTCAGCCAGTTGGCAAAGAGGAGATGCGCCACGGACCGCCATCTCACAATGGGGGGGCGGGACGTATCGTCCTGGGGATAATAGTTGATGGGGATCCTGGGGGACAGCCCCGCCTTGAGATCCCGCTCGTATTCCTGCTTCAACGTCAGAGGGTCGTACTCCGCATGGCCTGTGATGAAGAACTGACGCTGCTCCAGATTGGCGATGATGTACACTCCTGCCTCTCCCTCCGCCTCCGCCAGAATAGTGAGCTCGGGAACTTTCAAGATATCCTCCTTGCGCTCCTCGGTATGACGCGAATGAGGCACGTAGAACTCATCATCGAACCCTCGCAGAAGCCGCTCATGTTCCACGCAGAGATGATGACGATAGACCCCGAAGATCTTCTCGGTCACTCGATATTTCGGGATACCGTAGTGATAGTAAAGCCCCGCTTGGGCTCCCCAGCATATGTGGAAAGAGGAGTAAGCATGTGTCTTGCTCCACTCCATGATCTCCGATATCTCTTCCCAGTAAGCCACTTCCTCAAAGGCCATGTTCTCCACAGGCGCCCCCGTGATGATGAAACCGTCGTACTTTCTGTGGCGGACCTCGGCGAACGTGCCATAGAACTCCGTGAGATAGTCCTGGGAAGTGTGGGATGGGGTATAGGACTCCGTATAGATGAAGTCCACTTCCACCTGCAAGGGGGTATTGCCCAGAAGGCGCAACAGCTGTGTCTCCGTAACGGACTTTATGGGCATAAGGTTCAATATGAGCAGTCGCAAGGGGCGGATATCCTGGCTGTAGGCCCGATCCGCATCCATGACGAAGATGTTCTCCCCTTCCAGCACGTGGGTTGCGGGAAGATGGTTCGGTATTTTAATCGGCATCTGCTTCACCTTTCAAAAACAGGCAGCACTCCTCAGTCATCTGTGGAATGCTGCCCTCACGCACGTGAAAAAACTGTATCAGTTGAGACGATAACGGTTCACCCAGGTGGAATATCCCTTGGCAAAGGCCCGCAGACGCTCAAGTCCCTTATGTTCCGGGGATTTCTCGCCGATGGCGCGGTAGGCGCCGTCCCTGTCATCCTCCAGAGTTTTCCAACCGGTCTTTGCGCCCCAGTACTGACCCGTCTCAAGACGTTCCGTTCCGTTGGGAAGGTTCACGAGTTTCTTCATGAACTTCACCTCAAGGACGGTGCCGGAGGCATCCTTGCTCTCCTCCCACTCCCAAAGAATGAGGTTCTCACCCCGAAGGCGCATGGTGGATGTATCCGCCTGTACGCTGGTGGAAACTCCGTTGCTGGTGTTCTGCCAGAGGGTGATCCACCGATCCTTCGCCAGACAGCGGGCCATCTCTCCCTGACGGAACACCTCATCAACAATCGCCGCAT
>CAMIWP010000144.1 GCA_946402475.1 uncultured Selenomonadaceae bacterium | reverse complement strand
AAAGATTCAAAAAGAGAAGGAAACAACATGACATATTTGGAGGAAATGCTTTCTCCCCTCCGAAAAGGAGTCGAGGAATATCGGAGAAAGTATCCGTGGAGGGGGGATCGCCCCGTGGCCGAACCCAGGTATCCCTATTTCGGCAAGGAAGTTTTGGAGCAGGGGACAGCGGCTCTTTTGGCCGGGGAAAACCTTCTGTTGACGGGACCGAAGGCCACGGGGAAGAACGTGCTGGCGGAAAACCTTGCCAGACTCTTCGGCCGTCCGGAATGGAATGTCTCCTTTCACATCAACACGGATGCATCCTATCTCATCGGGACGGATACCTTCACCGGGGGAGAAGTTCGATTCCGTCCCGGCCCCGTGTATGCTTGTGCCCTTCAGGGAGGCTTTTGCATTCTGGACGAGATCAATATGGCCCGGAACGAGGCCATAGCGGTTCTTCATTCTCTGTTGGATCACCGCCGCATGTTGGATGTGCCGGGTTATGAGCGCATCCGGCTTCATCCTGCCACCCGCTTCATCGCCACCATGAACGAGGGTTATGCCGGAACGAGGGAGCTCAACGAAGCCCTCCTTTCCCGCTTTGTCGTTTTGCGGCTCCCGGCGCTTTCCGAGAAAAAACTGTTGCGGCTCCTCAGCCATGCGTTTCCCCGGCTTCGTTCGGAAGCTGCCGCTGCTTTTGCGGGTCTGTTTCAAGACCTGCAGGAAAAATACGATCATCGTGAGATTTCGGGGAAGAGCGTGGATCTGCGGGGATTGTTGGACGCTATCCGCTTGATGGAATATGGCCTTGTCCCCCGTTCTGCCATCGTCATGGGTATCGGCAACAAATGCGGGGACGAGGAGGAGCGCCGCATGGTGGGGGATATCATGGATCTTCGAATTCCCAAGGATTGGGATGCTTTTCAGGTGTTTGGGGAATGAAGGACGAAAATTCTCGGACAGCCAGAGAGCGACGGGCATGGAACATCATCTGGACTGCTGCAGGGGATTACAGTTTTCAACCAGAATTCGCGGCTTTTCAGCGGGACGGCACGCCGGATCTTTATCTCAATTCCATCGTGGGACTGGTTCACCGCTGCTACGACAGCAAAAAACTCTCCCGTGCCCTTCACAGCCTGGATGATTCTCTTCTTCGGGATGTATTCACCGACCTTTTTTGGATCGGATTGGAGCATGCAACCTACGAGAAAGCACTTCCCTCACGTCCCGCCCTGTCGGATCTTCGATGGGAACACGCCCGCCAATGGCTCGAGGACGATACAGATTATTCCATGCAGCAGCTCATGATGCGAAGCGAAGTGGTTCACAGCATGAAACGGGGGAGATGCCGGGAAATCCTCGGAGAGACCTCTGGCATCCGCAACCCATGGGACAAAGGCATTTTCGCTGCTCTGCATTTTTCCGGGGAAATGGAAACGGAAGACATCATACGGGCCATGGAGGCTATTTGGAAGAAATATTTCGTTTTCCGCTACACAAATTTGCGACGCAAGAGGATCCACTTGTTCCTGGGTTCTCGTTGGACGGCTCTGCTCAGAAAGTTCTTCCCCTGTCAGCAGGAATATGCGCCGAATGCTTCTTTGCGTTCCTGCCCTGTCAATGGGAGGGGAACCGAGGAAGGCGTGGAACACAATCCTTTGGGGAGATTCTATGGGAGGAGGGAACAGGAACTTAGGGAACTCTTTGGTCCCCCTCTCTTAAATGCCGGACGGATGAGGGAACTGGAGCAGCAACTCTGTTGCGGTCCTCATGAGGGAACTCGCCTCTGGATTACCGACGGAAAAAGTTCTTTGCAGTCCCGGAACCTCGCTTGGTATTCTTCCCACAGGGCCCAATACCGAACCGAGGCCGCCCGGCTCGGAGATCGCCTTCGGAACGCCCTTGCCGTGCTACGGCAGCCGGTGGAGATCGTTGCCCGACAAGGACGCTTGTGTTCTCCTCGGGTGTGGAGAGCCTTCCGCTTGGGGGATACACAAGTGTTCTTCCGGGAAGAGGAGGCTCCTCGGATCGACATATCCTTGTTGCTCTTGTTGGATGCTTCCGCCTCTCGCGCTTCCCAGCAGGAGATCATCGCCTGCGAGGCGTATGCTTTGGCTGAGGGAGTAAGCCGGGCGGGGATCCCCATCGCCATCGCTTCTTTTTGCAGTGTTTACGGATACACTGTCATGGAATTGTTGAAGGACTTTGCCGAGCCGGAGGGAAAAGGAGCTCTTCGGTATCTCTCCAGAGGGTGGAATCGGGATGGACTGGCTCTTCGCGTTCTGCCGGAACTTATGAAAAATGCGGGGGGAAAACGGCTCGTGGCAGTTTTGACGGATGCTTATCCCAGTGACGAGGCTGACATCCTCGGTCATGGGCTCCAGTTCTCCCAGCGTTATCTTCAGGAACCTGCTGTGAAGGATACGGCCAGAGCTGTTCGAGAACTACGACAGCAGGGCATTCAAGTGGTGGGCATTCTGAACAGTCTTTTTTCATCTGATATCATAGAAACCTATGCCAGGCGTATCTATGGTTCCCGTTATGTGCGCGTGGAAAACACCTCGCGGCTGGCCGATGCAGTGGGAGGACTTTTGGAGGATGCCATAAGGTCCGCTTCCTGCGATGCGGGGGATGCTTGAGCAGGGATGGATATTGTGATACAGTAGTACCCGAAAAAGGGACGAAGGAAGCATGGCGGATAAGATACGATGCTTGGGAAGGGAAGCGAAGACGATGAATGCGGGTGAAATAAGGGATCTTCCCCATTTGCAGTGGTTCCCCGGACATATGAAGAAGGCTCGTGAGATCATTCAGGAGAATCTAAAGCTGGTGGATGTGGCGGTGGAACTCCTGGATGCCAGGATCCCCATGAGCAGTGCCAATCCCATGCTGAAGGAGATCCTAGAGGGAAAACCTCGGATGGTTGTGCTGAACAAATCGGATTTGGCAGACGGGGCTATGACTCGCAGATGGGTGGATTTTTTTAGGGGTCGTGGCATTGGGGCGGTTGCCGTAGATTCCATGAAGGGAACGGGCTTGAAGCAGATGGTGAAACTGGCGGAGGAACTGGCCCGGCCTAAGAGCGAGAAGCTGGTGAACAAAGGAGCCAGAGGGAGAGCCGCACGGTGTATGATCCTAGGCATTCCAAATGTGGGAAAATCCTCTCTCATCAACCGTTTAGCGGGGGCGACGAAGGCGAAGACCGCAGACAAGCCCGGGGTGACCAGGGCAAAGCAGTGGATTCGGATCGGCGCGAATCTTGAATTGCTGGACACACCGGGAGTCCTTTGGCCGAAATTCGAGGATATGACCGTGGGGTTGAAGCTGGCCTTTACGGGAGCCATCCATGACGAGGTTTATGACTTTGGACAGGTGGCGGCGTTTCTCATGGAAACCTTGCGTCGTAGCTATCCGGAAAAAATCGCGGAGCGATTTCGCATGGAACAGCCGCTGCCCGAGGGAGGACTGGAGCTTCTGGAAGCGGTTGGGAGAAAGCGGGGCTGTCTCATAAAGGGCGGCCGCATAGATATGGAAAAAGCTCAGAGAATCGTCATGACGGAGTTTCGCAGCGGAAGATTGGGTTGTATAACCCTGGATGAATTACCTGAATGAGTGATTTTTTTTGGTTGGTGATTTAATGGATTTGGCAAAAATGACGATAAAGGAGATAGAGAGGCTTTTGGTTCCCGGGAGAGCGTCCGAGGAAATCCTTGCGGCTTGCTCTGCAGATGACCGCAAGACAGTACGGCGGCTGGTGAGCCGCTATGAGAGGGAAGAACGGGAGAGAAAACGCGTTGCTTCCCTTTATTACTATGAGGATCTCGCAGCGAAGGAAGGGATGGACGTGGTGGCGGGGGTCGATGAGGCGGGTCGCGGCCCCTTGGCAGGTCCCGTGTCGGTGGCGGCAGTCATTCTCCCCAAAAATCTTTTCCTGCCGAAACTCAACGATTCCAAGAAGCTCTCGCCCAAGATGAGGGATGAGCTTTATGAGCTCATCATGGAGAAAGCCGTTGCTGTGGGAAGCTCTCTGGTGGATGCCAGGACCATTGATCGCGTGAACATTTATCAAGCCACCATCAACGGCATGTATGAGGCCATTTTTTCCCTGTCTCCCGTTCCCGGGAAGGTACTCATCGATGCGATGCCCTTGGACAATCTTCCCATGCCTTCCCTTTCCATCGTCAAGGGAGATGCGAAGTCGGCATCCATAGCGGCAGCCTCTGTTGTGGCAAAAGTCAGGCGGGATCGCTTGATGGAGGAGTACGACAGGGAGTATCCCGCATACGGCTTTGCCCGTCATAAAGGCTACGGGACGGCAGAGCATATTCGTGCTCTTCGTGAGCACGGCCCATGTCCGATCCATCGGCTTTCCTTTGAGCCGGTGCGTTCCAATAACGCGGAAATAGGGATTTTTTGCACTGATCCGCAGATTTGTAGA
>CAMIWP010000143.1 GCA_946402475.1 uncultured Selenomonadaceae bacterium | reverse complement strand
CACGGAGTCCGGCATCCCGGATTTTCGCGGTGCGGGAGGCATCTACAGAAAAAAGCCTCCATCGGGAATTTCGCCCGGAGGAAATGGCATCTCACAGTTTTCTGGTGAATCATCCGGAGGAATTCTTCGAGTTCTACCGTCAGCGAATGGTGTTCCTGAACGCGGAACCCAACGACGGGCACAGGACGCTTGCCCTGTTGGAGCAGCGCGGCATCCTCAGCGCGGTGGTCACCCAAAACATCGACGGCCTTCACCAGATGGCGGGAAGCCGGAATGTCTACGAGCTCCATGGCTCCGGCCTGAGATGGCCTTGCATGGAATGCGGCAGGATCTATCCCGTGGAATATGCCATGAGAGACGAGAACAAGCCCATTCCCCATTGCGAGGACTGCGGCGGCATTGTGAGGCCGGGGGTTGTCCTCTACGAGGAAGGGCTGGATGATGAAACGATACAGAATGCTGTGAAGGCGATCCGCGAGGCCGACACCCTCATCGTCGGCGGTACATCCCTGGTGGTTTACCCAGCGGCAGGGCTCATCGACTATTTTCGAGGAAAACATCTTGTGCTCATCAACAGGACGGCAACGAAGGCCGACGCCATGGCGGAGCTGGTCATCCGAGACTCCATCGGCAAGGTTCTCCGTGAGGCCGCAGACAAGGCTCTTTCCCTCTGACAGCAAAAGCCCTTCGAAACGCTAAGAGGAAGATTTCGCCTGTGGCGAAATTTGAACAATTGCGTTATGACAGGGCAAGCCTGTCGAAACGCTGAAAGGAAGATTTCGCCTGTGGCGAAATTTGAACAATTGCGTTATAATACACCTGTAAAATATAACGAGGCAGAAGATGTCCCCCCTTCCGTAAGTGGGAGTGAACATCTCTGAACAGGCGGCGAACATATCTCCCGCCTCGTTGAACAATTGCGTTATAAACCCCATAACCCACGGGAGGAATACCATTCATGCCAGAAGAGAAAAGCACCTGCCCCACGCCGGAGGAAATCGTTGAAAACACCTCCATTGCCGACATTTACCGGGCTGCCAAGCAGTTGGAGGGCGTCGCGGTAAAGACCGATCTCATCCGCAGCGATTTCTTCTCCGAAGCCTGCGGCAACGAGGTGTACCTAAAACCGGAAAATCTGCAGCACACGGGAGCTTTCAAGCTGCGTGGCGCCTACAACCGCATCAGCCAGCTCACCAAAGAAGAACAGGCCAAGGGCGTCATCACCGCCTCGGCGGGAAACCATGCCCAGGGAGTTGCCTTTGCCGCCCAGAAGCTCGGGGTGAACGCCGTGATCTGCATGCCAGCCACCACGCCCATTCTCAAGGTGGAGGCCACCCGCGCTTACGGGGCCAAGGTGGTGCTCCAGGGAGACAGCTTTGACGATGCCTACGCCCACAGCCTTACCCTCCAAAAGAAGCACGGTTACGTCTACATCCATCCCTTCAATGACCGGGAAGTGCTTTTGGGCCAAGGCACCACGGCCCTTGAGATCATCGACGCCCTCAAGGATGTGGATGCCATACTGGTTCCCATCGGCGGCGGCGGCTTTGCCTCCGGCGTGGCCCTTGCCACAAAACTGGTGAACCCGGACGTCCGGGTCATCGGCGTGGAGCCGGAGAACGCAGCCTGCATGAAGGCATCCCTGGACGCCGGAAAGATCGTCAGCCTCAAGAGCGCGGACACCGTGGCCGATGGCTGCGCCGTCAAGACCGCGGGGGATCTCACCTTTGCCTTTTGCAGGAAATATCTGGATGACATCATCACCGTCTCGGAAATGGAGATCATGGGAGCCCTCCTTTCCCTAATCGAGAAGCACAAACTCATCGCCGAAGGAGCCGGTGTCCTTTCTCTGGCCGCCCTCTCCAAGCTCCCCTTCCGAGGGAAGAAAGTCGTTGCCATCGTCAGCGGCGGAAACATCGACATCTCCACCATCTCCGCCCTCATCGACAAGGCGATGATCGCCCGGGGGCGGGTTTTCTGCTTCGCCGTGCAGCTCCCCGACAAGCCTGGACAGCTCCTGAAGGTGTCCCGGATCCTCACCGAGGAAAATGCCAACGTCATCAAGCTGGAGCACAACCAAGCCAAGGTCACGGACAGCTTCAAAAAGGTCATGCTGGAGGTCACGGTGGAAACCCACAACCAGGAACACATCGACCGCATTCTGACTGCCTTGGACAAAAACGGATTCCATGACCTTCAGCAAATTTATTGACGGGAGCCTGTCATGATCGATCTTTCCAACCTCACAACGGAGGAACGCAATCCCCGCAGCAGACATATCGATGAGCTGCCTACTCTTGATATGCTCCGCCTCATCAATGAGGAGGATCAGAGCGTTGCCCTTGCCGTAAAGAGCATCCTGCCGGACATCGCGAGAGCTGTGGATCTCATCGCCTCGCGACTGGCAGACGGCGGGCGTCTCTTTTACATGGGAGCGGGCACCTCGGGACGCCTTGGGATCCTGGATGCGGCGGAATGCCCCCCCACCTACGGCACTCCCCCGGAAATGGTGCAGGGGATCCTTGCTGGCGGACCCCCGGCCATTTTCCGCGCCCGAGAAGGCGCCGAAGATGACCCTTCTTGGGGGGAACGGGACTTGAGGGAAAAAGGCTTCTCCGGCGGAGATATCCTGGTGGGCATCGCCGCCTCGGGGCGCACCCCCTACGTGTTGGGCGGCCTGAAATACGCCCGCTCCCTTCACGCCGTCACGATTGCCCTGGCCTGTACCCCAGACCCGCTCATCGGGAAATTCTCCGACATCAGCCTCACCCCCGTAACGGGACCCGAGGTGGTGACGGGTTCCACCCGTATGAAGGCAGGAACCGCCCAAAAGATGGTCCTCAACATGCTCTCCACCGGTGCCATGATAAAGCTTGGAAAAGTCTACGGAAACCTCATGGTGGACGTGAAGGCCACAAACGAAAAGCTGGAGGAACGCTCCCGCCGCATCGTTATGGAAGCCACAGGCTGCAACCGACAGGAAAGCGCTGCCGCATTGGAACGAGCAGGGGGAAATTCCAAACTCGCCATCCTGCTCCAGTGCACGGATCTTTCTCCCGAGGAAGGGGAAAAGGCTTTAGCCGAAGCACAGGGCCGCCTTGCCCTCGCCCTTAGGAACTGTTAACCCGATCCTGCAAAAAGACAGGCGCGCTTCATATATCTTGCATCACACACAACCGAAAGGAAGTGATGATCGTGGAAAACGGCATTTCCATCTACCCCGGACTGGACAACACGCTGGAGGAAAATCTGAACCTCATCGATCTGGCGGCTGGTCACGGCATCAAGCGCCTCTTCACCTCCCTGCACATCCCGGAAACAAAGAAGGATGACTTCCGAAAAGAACTCGGCATCCTCATGAAAGCCGCCCGAAAGCATCACATGGAGATCATTTCCGACATTTCTCCCCGCACGCTGGACATTCTGGGGATCCCGGAGTTCAACCTCTCTGCCTTCCGCATGACCGGCATCCGTACCCTTCGACTGGACTACGGCTACAGCATCCAGGAGATTGCGGAGTTCAGCCGAAACAAGCAGGGCCTTCGCATCCAGCTCAACGCCTCCACCATAACGGGAAAACTCCTCACGGCCCTCACGCAGGCCGATACGGACTTCAGCAACATGGACGCCCTGCACAACTTCTACCCCCGCCCCGGCACCGGTCTCGGGGAGGATACTCTCCTCCGGAAGACCGTCATGCTCCACAAGATAGGAGTCCGTGTGGGAGCCTTCGTTCCGGGCACAAAAAAAAGGCGGGGACCCCTTTTCGACGGCCTTCCCACCATGGAGGACCACAGAGATCTCGATCCCGTGCTGGCCGCCAGGCATCTGGTAGCCCTTGGCATCGACTCGGTCTTCATCGGGGACAGTCTCCCTGATGAACGGGAGATCCGTGGACTCGCCGATCTTCGGGAGGATCACATCATCATCAAGGCGCGGCTCCTCACGTCGGATCCCGTGCAGCGGGATCTCCTGAGCCATCCCTTCACGGCACGGGTGGACGAGGCCCGGGATGCCATACGCGCCCAAGAGAGTCGAGGACTGGTCTCCGGCCCCATCTACCCGGAAAATACCCGGGAGCGTCAGCCCGGGGATGTCACCATCGACAATGAAGGCTATCTCCGCTACATGGGAGAGTTGGAGATCATCAAGACGCCCCAACCCGCCGACAGCAGGACAAACGTGGTGGCGCGGATCCTTCCCGAAGATATCTTCCTACTGGACTATATCACCCCGGGGCGAAAATTTTCCTTCCTGTTCGATGAATGTTCGAGTGACAACTTCACCGATTTTTGATATACTATGAAAAATATCTGAAAATCATTGGTGAAAGGAAGGCATATGTCCATGAAGATCTCTCGTCCGCGCCTGTGTGTTTCCGTTGGGCTCATACTTCTCCTTGCCTCTTCTTCCGTCTTCGCGTCGCCAACCCTAAAGCGCAATTCCCATGGAC
>CAMIWP010000142.1 GCA_946402475.1 uncultured Selenomonadaceae bacterium | reverse complement strand
CCGGCATCGGTTGGATGGACACTACAGGTCTTCCCGCCATGGATTTCCTCCTCGCTGACGAGTTCCTTGTCCCGAGGGATTCCTGTGAAGAGCTCTATTGCGAGAGGTTGCTGCGTTTGCCTCATGCTTTCTGTTGGAAGCCGACGAAGGCCATGAAATCCTTGATCCGCGGACCGCGGAAAAAAAACAGCCCCATCCGCTTGGGCTGCTTCAATAACTTTATGAAGATCACGGAGGATATGCTTCGTCTTTGGGGGGATATTTTGAGGGAACTGCCCGGAGCAACCCTTCTCTTGCAGGATGTTTCCATCCATCCGGCCCGGCAGGAAGAGATGCGGCGTCGTGTCAAGGAGGCGGGCCTCTCCGGGCGGGTGGAGGTGCGCCCCGCTTCTCCGGATTACCTGCGGCAGCTTCTGGAGATCGACATTGTCCTGGATACCTATCCCTATACGGGGGGCGGCATGACGGCAGCAGCCCTCTATATGGGAAATCCCGTGGTGACACTGGCTGGAAATCGCTACGGATCCCGCTTCGGCGCCTGCATTCTCCAAGGGGCGGGGCTGTCCCGGCTCATCGCCCAAAGCCCGGAAGAATATGCGGCAAAGGCTGTGGAACTGGCCAGGAACGAGAGTCGGTTGGAGTCTTTTCAGAGAAACCTCCGCCAGAGGATGGAGGCCAGTCCACTGATGGACGGCGAGGGCTATATGAAGTCATTGGAGGAAGCTTGGCAGAGGATTCTCGGAGAGGTCGAATCCGGGTGATGCAGGGCGCAAGATTGCATAAAAAATACCCGCTTCACGGAGCGGGTTATTTTTATGTCATATACAAAGATCATGCCATGGCGTTGACCTTGCGAGCCAGACGAGACTTCTTGCGGGCGGCGGCATTCCGATGGTATACATGGTTCGCAGCGGCCTGGTCGATCATCTTGCAGGCGAGCCTGAGGAGGGACTTCGCCTCGTCGGCGTTTCCTGCCTCCACGGCATCGAGCACGCGACGGGAAGCAGTGCGCACACGGGACTTCTCGGCAGCATTCTTTGCATGGCGCTTGGCGTCAGTCTTCACACTGAGGATAGAAGATTTGATGTTTGGCAAGCATTTCACCCCCTTGGAAATTCAATACCCGATTATCTTACCACGGGGAGGGGAAAAAATCAACCTTTTCTTTTAGGGCGTGTTTTGCCCGTCGAAACCCTGCAAAGGAAGAGTTTGCCCTTGGCAAATCCTCCTTTGCAGGGTTATAATAAACGAAAATAGGGTTGCGATGATGATAACGGGAGGGATGCTTCATGAGAAAGATGATGCTGTGTTTTTGGACGGTGCTGGCCGCACTGTTGTGGACGACGGCGCCCTATGCCCTTGCCACTTCGGTGTTCATCCAACCGGACGGAACCTACTGCACCTATCGCAGGAATGATACGGTGGATGTCATCAGCGTCAAGGAGAGCAAGCTGAGGGGACGGACGATCCCCCGGGGGGAGGCATTCCTTCCCAAGGGGACCAGCATCGAGATGGTGTTGCCTCATCACCTTCACAGCCGCTACATGGAGGCAGGGGACATGATCGCCTTTAAGCTGAAGGAGCCCCTCTTGGTCAACGATGTGGTGGTGGCCCCTGCCGGGACGAATATCTGGGCCGAGATCCTCTACTCCGTGGGAAGCTGGTCCTGGGGCCACGGCGGGGAGATGGACATGCTGATCAAAGGGTTCAAGACCTACAACGGCGTTGTTGTTCCCTTGAACCTGCGGGTCCAGAAGAAGAACTCCGATATGAATGATGTGGCCGTCGCCCTGGGCTATGGCATTGTGGGCGGAGCGCTCTTTCATGGGTCCAGCGTGCGGGTTCACAAAGAGGAGCCCTGGATTGTCCAGATTCCGGAGAACGTGGATCTGAAGATTACCCTCTCCGATCTTGCGGAGCATGGCATTTATCATAATCTCAATCCGGAAGACATGGAAACGGACCCCTCCCTTACGGAGAACATCCGGGTGCCGAGGGAATTTTCCGATGCGTACACAAAGAAATACGGCTACAAACCATCCTTTGATTCCCTATACTGGTGATGTTGGTGGGGAATACGAGCCCGCCGGGAGGCGGGCTTTTCTGTGCCGACGATTTGACGGGAAGGATTTTCGGGGGCGGTTATAGAACCTAAAGTATCGTATTCTGAAATCTTGTTTGGGGAAGTGAAATGTTATGCGCGTTGACATGATGCCGATGGACAGCTGCCAGGGCTTCCACATTCGTCCGGGGTTCTTCCTGTTGCCCGGAACCTCTCTTCTGCCGGGGGGCGTGAATTTCGCTGTTTACTCGAAGGAAGCCAAGTCCTGCGAGCTGGTGCTGTACCATGCGGGGGAGCGGGAACCCTTTGCCATTCTGCCCTTTGGGAAGAAATACCGCATCGGAAATATCTTTTCCATGTTCATCTTCGATTTGGACTATGAGGATCTGGAGTACGGCTTCCGTTTTGACGGGGAATACGACGAGGAAAAGGGCAACCTCTTCGATCCCGGGCGAAGCCTCCTGGATCCCCACGCTCTCATTGTGTCCGGGCGGGACGTCTGGGGACAGATGCCGGACAAGACGAATCCTTTCCAGTTTCGGGGGAAAATCGCCCTGGAGGATTACGATTGGGGCTACGACCTTCCCTTGAAGACACCGCACAACGATTTAATCATCTATGAAATGCATGTCCGAGGCTTTACGAAGGACGAGTCCTCCGGGGTAAGGCACAAGGGAACCTTTGCGGGGCTGCGGGAGAAGATCCCCTACCTCAAGGACTTGGGCGTGACGGCAGTGGAGCTTCTGCCCGTTTTTGAGTTCGATGAGTTCGACGGGCTTCTGGAGCCGCGCCGGGACAAGGAAGGGAACATCCTCTACAACTATTGGGGCTACAACACGGTGGGATTCTTCGCCCCAAAGGCCGGCTATGCTGCCAGCGGCGCGCAATCCATGCAGGTGGACGAGTTCAAGAGCTTGGTAAAGAAACTTCACGAAAACGGCATCAAGGTCATCCTCGACGTGGTGTTCAATCATACCTGCGAGGGCAACGAGCAAGGTCCCTGCTTCTCCTTCAAGGGCATTGACAACAAGACCTACTACATGCTGAAACCCAACGGGGAGTACTACAATTTCAGCGGCTGCGGCAACACCATGAACTGCAATCATCCTCTGGTCCGGGATATGATCCGCAACTGTCTCAAATACTGGGTCTGCGACTACCATGTGGACGGGTTCCGGTTCGACTTGGCTTCCATTCTGGGACGCAGCCAGACGGGAGAGCCGTTGGACAATCCTCCTCTGCTGGAGGAACTGGCTCACGATCCCATCTTGGCGGATGCCATCTTGATCGCCGAGGCATGGGACGCGGCGGGTCTGTATCAGGTGGGCACCTTCCCTGCCTATGGCCGTTGGGCGGAGTGGAACGGCAGGTACCGGGACGATATGCGCCGCTTCCTCAAGGGGGATGACGGCTACGCCAACATCGCCGCCGCCCGCATCGCGGGTTCCGAGGATATCTATGAGCGCCATCGGCGCGGGGATCACGCCTCCGTGAACTTCATCACCTGTCACGACGGGTTCACCCTTTGGGATCTCTATTCCTACAATGAGAAGCACAACGAGGCCAACGGCTGGAACAACACCGACGGGGCAAACGACAACTACAGTTGGAACTGCGGCGTGGAGGGGGAGACCGAGGACAAGAAGGTCAATTCCTTGCGACGGAAGCTGGTGAAAAACGCGGCGGCGGTGCTTCTCTTGAGCAAGGGCATCCCCATGCTGCTGGCGGGGGACGAGTTCGGCAACACCCAATTCGGCAACAACAATCCCTACTGTCAGGACAACAAGATCTCGTGGCTGGACTGGACTCTCCTGGAGAAGAACCGCGACATCTACGAGTTCTTCCGCAGCATGATCGCCTTCCGCAAGAAGCATCCCGTGCTTCGCAACGCTTCTCCTGGGGTTCCCGAGGGATTTCCTCCGGTGAGCCTTCATGGCGTCCACGCCTGGCAGTTCGACAACTCCCAGTCGAACCGGGTGGTAGGCGTGCTCTTTGCCGGGAAGCTGGAGAACGGCAAGGACGATTTCATCTACGTGGGCATGAACATGCACTGGGAACCTCACGACATCTGGCTGCCGGATCTCCCCGGGAGTTTGAGATGGCGGATCGTGGTGGATACCTCCCACGAGAGACAGTCCTTCCTGAAGAAGAAGGTCATGGCCGACCATGGAGCACCCCTGACTCTGGAACCCCGTTCCATCGTGATCTGTTGCGGGAAATGAGGGAGTTCGGCGGAATTTATTTTGGAAAAGGATGTTTTCGGGGAGGAAAAAAAATCTTTGTGGCGAAATATAAAATATGATTACTTATCTACTTTTCGACGATAAATTGTATTTATGGATGAGGTAAAAAAGTGGATAAACGGGAGAGCATGTGGGATTATTATCTCAAGAAAGGCATG
>CAMIWP010000141.1 GCA_946402475.1 uncultured Selenomonadaceae bacterium | reverse complement strand
AGGACGCGCAGGATGCGTCAAGGTGGGCGGCTGAATGAATCCGTGGTTCCTTAAGTTTCGCGGAGGAATGAGGATGCAGCAGAATTCTCTTTTCGGCGGGTCCGTTCCGGAGCCGTTGGCGGCAAGGCTCCGGCCCCGCACCTTGGAGGAGATCGCGGGACAGAGTCATCTTCTGGGGCCGGGCAAGATCCTGCGTCGGCTCATTGAGCAGGACATGGTGTCGTCCATGATCTTCTGGGGTCCCCCGGGAGTCGGAAAGACCACCCTGGCGGGAGTCATCGCCCTGCTGACCAAGGCGAGGTTCATCAATTTCTCGGCGGTCACCAGCGGCATCAAGGAGATCCGGGAGGTCATGAAGGAGGCGGAAGCCAATCGCACGTATGGCGAGAGAACCATCGTCTTCGTGGATGAGATCCATCGTTTCAACAAGGCGCAGCAGGATGCCTTTCTCCCCTTTGTGGAAAAGGGAAGCATCATCCTCATCGGCGCCACGACGGAGAATCCCTCCTTCGAGGTGAACGGGGCGCTTCTCTCCCGCTGTAAGGTCTTTGTCCTGAAGGCCCTGACGGAGGATGAGATCTTCGTCCTTCTTCGGCGGGCGCTGACAGACGAGCGGGGATTTGGCGCTCAAAAAGTGCTCATGGAGGAGGAGCTTCTGCGCCGGGTGGCGGCCTTTGCCAACGGGGATGCCCGAAAGGCTCTTTCCACGCTGGAGATGGTGGTTTTGAACGGAGAGGAAACGGAGGAGGGGCTCAGGGTCACCGAGGCTACTCTTGAGCAGTGCACCTCTCGGAAGGCCCTCCTTTACGACAAGGACGGGGAGGAGCATTACAACCTCATCTCGGCCCTTCACAAGTCCATGAGAAACTCCGATGCGGATGCGGCGGTGTACTGGCTGGCCCGGATGCTGGAGGCCGGAGAGGACCCCCTCTATGTGGCCCGCAGAGTCACCCGCTTTGCCAGCGAGGATGTGGGACTTGCGGACCCGCGGGCGTTGGAGATCGCCGTGGCCGCCTATCAGGCCTGTCATTTCATCGGCATGCCGGAGTGTTCGGTGCATCTGACACAGGCGGTGGTCTACATGTCCCTGGCTCCAAAGTCCAATGCTCTGGACGTGGCCTATGCCACGGCCCGGAAGGATGCCCTGGATCAACTGGCGGAGCCCGTGCCCCTGCACATCCGGAACGGCGTGACGAAGCTGATGCGCGACATCGGCTACGGGAAGGGCTATCAGTATGCCCACGACACGAAGGACAAGCTGACGGATATGACCTGTCTGCCGGACTCTCTGCTGGGGCGAAGCTATTATCGTCCCACTCGGGAGGGCATGGAATCTCGCTTTGCGGAACGGTTGGAGAACATCAAGTCTTGGAAGCGTCGGCAAATGGCGCGGAAGAGCGGAACGAAAAAGGGAGTTTCGGGAGAGAATAACTCCGACGAGAGCTCCGGAGAATGACAGAGTCCGGAAAACGGTACAGGAGGGAACGGGATTCATGGAGCAAGAGGAAAGGGAGATGGCAGGTGCGGATACGCCGGAGCTTGCCTTTGAGGAGATCCGGAGGGCCATCGCGGAGAAGGACTATGAAGCCTTTTGTCGGCGGGTGGATCTGGAGACGGTTCTCAACGAGTCATACGATGAGGCCACGGAGGAATTGGCCAGGAATTGCGAGCCCTTCCACCGGCTCTATCCCCATGATCTGTTCTTTCAGTTCGGAGAGCAGAATATCAGGGATTACAACGAGAAGTATCGTGAGGTGCATCTCGGCTTTCTCAAGAAATTCATTCAGACTTATTTTGGCGGGAAGTTCAAGATGCCAAAGAGCTTCGAGGCAGATCCGGCAAACAGCGCAGCCTACGCCTTTCACAAGATCTACAAGATGATGAGGACGAAGACGGGGGAGATTTCGGAGGAGGAAAACCGCAGTGTGATGGAAGTGGAGATCAGCGGGAACATCATTTACCGAAAACTCATTGGTCCGCTTGCGTTCAAGTTCGTCTTTTTCAGGAATGAAGAGGGCTTTTGGCGGCTCGGCGGAGTGGCGAACATCCGGGAACTCACCGGTCCGATTCTGGACATTGCCGAGACCTACTGGCCGAAGTCCTGGGATTTGGGGATCCGTTTTTAAGGGGGAGAAAAAGATGAAGAACATCGGTTTTATCGGCACGGGCATCATGGGGGCTGCCATGGCGGGACATCTCATGGATGCGGGGTTTCGGGTGAGTGTCTACAATCGCACCAAGGCCAAGGCAGAGGCGCTCCTGCAGAGGGGGGCGGAGTGGCGCGATTCCCCCGGGAGATGCGCGGAGGGGCAGGACGTGGTCATCACCATTGTGGGCTATCCCAAGGACGTGGAACAGGTGTATCTGGGGGAAGATGGGATACTGGCCCACGCCAAAGCCGGAGCTTATGTTGTGGATATGACCACATCGTCTCCCATCCTCGCCGAAACCATCTACCACGCGGCGAAGGAGAAGGGCATTCACGGTGTTGACGCTCCGGTGACGGGCGGAGATGTGGGGGCAAGGAATGCGACCTTGTCCATTCTTGTCGGCGGCGATGAGGAGGACTTTGAGGCTCTTCGCCCGGTATTTGACGCCATGGGAAAGAATCTTGTCTACATGGGAGGACCGGGCGCCGGACAGAAGGCAAAGGCATGCAATCAGATTGCCATCGCCGGGGCGTTGGCGGGAGCATGCGAGGCGTATGCCTATGCGAAGGCATCGGGGGTGGACCCGGAGAAGGTATACGCTGCGATCTCCCAGGGAGCTGCAGGGAGCTTCCAAATGTCCAATGTGGTGCGGAGGGGATTGGATGGCGATTTCGACCCCGGGTTCATGGTCAAGCACTTCGCCAAGGACCTCGCCATCGGCACGGAAACCGCAGCGGCTTACGGCACGGCTCTTCCCGTTTTGGGCATGGTGCTTCATCAGGCACGGCAGATGGAGCGGAAGGGAGACGGCGACTGCGGGACACAGGCGTTGCTGCGGTACTACGGCGTGACGGAAGAGTGACGGATTTTTTCGCGAAATCAAAAGGCTCACGTTTTTCGCGTGAGCCTTTTGGCGGGGATCATCCATTGAGCGCGAGTTCGCTCTTGTGTTCCTGCATGCCCTTGATGCAGCATTCCATGACGGTGTCGGCTTCCAGGCCGAGTCTTTCGATGCCGCGTTGGATGAGGTCGCGGTCGCACTTCGCGGCGAAATGTTTATCCTTGAACTTCTTCTTGAGGCTTTTCACCTTCATGCCATCCATCCCTTCCGGGCGCATGAGGGCGTAGGCGTGGACGATGCCCGTGAGCTCGTCCACGGCAAAGAGGCTCTTGGCGATGTCCGTGACGGGTTCCACCTCATCGGTGACGACGCCGTAGCCGTGGGCGATGATGGTCTTGATATCTTCCTCGTCAACGCCTTCCGGTTCCAGCAGCTCGCGGACGTGCCGACAGTGCTCCTGAGGGAATTTTTCATAGTCCACATCGTGAAGCCAGCCGATGGCTTCCCAATGTTCCTTGTCCTCGTTGAAACGCTCTGACATGGCTCCCATGGCGGCGCTTACGGCTGCGGCATGGGTGAAGAGATGAGCTTCCGTCGTGTGTTTCGCCAGAATCTCCTTCGCCATGGACAATGTGAGTTTGCTCATGAATGGATTCCTCCTGTTCGGTAATGTGATGTTTCTTTCTTGGTGAATGGTGTGGACGGGGTGGTTTGCAGAATGATTGCCGTAATTATCAACAGCGTGGCCATCGTGCTCGGTTCCCTGATCGGGCTCTTCCTTCGCAGGGGGATTCCCAAGGGGGTGTCCGATGCCCTCATGCAGGGGCTCGGCGTCTGCACGGTGGTCATCGGCATCCAGGGGGCAGTGCAGGAACGGGAGATCCTCGTCATGGTCGTCGCCGTGGTGGTGGGAATCTTCCTGGGAGAGTCCGCGGATTTGGACGGACGGGTCAACAGATTTGCGGAGCGCACGGCATCCCGGTTCAGCAGGGGAGGAGATGGGGCGAAGATCGCCCATGCTTTTGTCGCCTCCTGTCTCATCATGAACGTGGGGGCCATGGTCATCGTCGGTTCCTTGAACGCGGGTCTGCGGGAGGATTTTGCCATGCTCTACACGAAATCTCTCCTGGACTTCATTTCGGGCATCACCATGAGCGCTGTCATGGGAGTGGGAGTCATGGGCTCCGCCGGGTTCACCTTGGTCTTTCAGGGGGGGATCGTGCTCCTGGCCAATCATATCGCCCCCTATCTCTCCGATGCCGTCATCGCCGAGCTCAACAGCACGGGCTGTCTCATCATACTGGCCCTCGGACTCAACATGGTGGGCATAACGAGGCTGAAGGTCATCAATTACTTGCCGGCTTTGGCTGTCATCCCCTTGCTGATGGCTGTCCTGGAGCGCTTTTAAGGAACCACTGATTCATTCAGCCGCCCATCTTGACGCATCCTGCGCGTCCTCCCTGTGTCGACAAATCCTCGACATAGCGACGC
>CAMIWP010000140.1 GCA_946402475.1 uncultured Selenomonadaceae bacterium | reverse complement strand
ACAACAATTTATCCTTCTCCCGGAAGGTATCCCGGCTCCCGCTGTATATTCGCGATATCCAGCGCGACGCGGGCCTCGAGGCCGTCGACGTCCCGCAGATCGGCGCCCCACAGCTCCCGGTCGGCGAGGGCGGCGTAGGCCAGCGACTCGGGCGGCATGTCATGGGCGAGGGTGGAGAAGCCCTCCAGCACATGATCGTCGTCGTGGAGGGTCTCGGTCTGCCTGCCCCGGGCGACCTCGAAGCGGCCGTCCTTCCCCTGCCGCGCCCCGGCGTAGAGCATGATCGTGGACGCCAGCGCGAAGGACAGCCGGCGCGGCGGCTCGAAGTTCTCGTCGGCGTACCGCCTGACGAGGGGCAGGACACCCTTGGCGAACCTGCCGATCATATGGCCGGCGGCGCGGAGGATGCGGTTTCGGTTGAGGGGATTTTCATACCGCCCGAAGCTGTCGATGACGGCCTGCTCCAGATGCTCGGCCAGCCTTTTCTTGGAAAGGATTATGCCGCTCTGGGGACCGTGGAGTCCGTCGCTGGCGGCAAAGGTGGCCACGTCCGCGCAGGGCAGGGGGGAATCGATCTTTCCTGCGGCGATCAGGCCGGAGTTCTGTCCAAGATCCACCCAGAGGTAGGCTCCCACCTCGTCGGCGATTTTCCGCAATTCCTCGTAATCGATGTTATGAGGGTAATTGACGGGGGAGTAGATGATGAGCCTGGGATTGTACTGATGAGCGAGGGCGCGCACCTTGCCGAAATTCAACTGCAGGGTATCCGGCTCCACGCCGAATTTCACAAAGCGGTACTGCATTCGCTCCCCTGTGCAGTGTTCCTGTTTGCGGAGGTTGAAGGAAAGGATGGTGTCCTTCGGAGAGGCCAGGGCTTGCAACACCACCCGTGAAGCGGCGGCGGGATTTCCGATGCGCACGATGGCGTGTTCTGCCCGAAACAGGTCACAGGCGCGGCGGACGGCCATTCGTTCCAGTTTGCTGGAGTGTTCCGCCGCATGATGGTCGAGGAAATCGTTGCCCAGGGCGCTGCCTCTGAGATAGGAGGCGAAGGGAGAGGCAGCGTTGGTGGTGGGGATGAGGGAGAGTGTGTCAAGTTGTCGTCTGTGGGAATCCCGCAAAATTTCCCAGAGTTCCGGGTCGAAGGCTTTTAGGTTATGAAGGAGCTTTTCGTTGGTCATGGGGCGCATCGTCCTTTCTGTAATTTGGATGAGTCAAACGATTCCGGTGATCATGTAGAAGAGGATGCACAGGAAGGGAATGAAGAATTTCATGCCCATGAGAACGAGAATATCAAAATAGGCCTGCTTGTGAGTCAAACCGCAGATTGCCAGCATGGTGACCAGAGCGCCGCTGTGTGGGACGGGATCGATGCCGATGGATGCAATGGATACGATCCGATGCAGGACATCCAGAGGAATCCCTTGGGCAGCGGCCATGGCTGCCCAATGCTCCCCGAGGATGTTCAGGGCGATGGTCATGCCGCCGGAGGCAGAGCCTGTGGCTCCTCCCATGATGTTGGTGGTGACCACGGCAGAGACCAGAGGCCCCGCTTGGTTCCCAAGGTCAATGAGGAGTTCCTTCACCGGGAGAAATCCCGGCAACATCACCAGAACGCTGCCGAAGGCAAAGCCCGAGGCCACGTTGAGGACGGCGGCGCAGGAAGAAGCTGCGCCGTAGTTGATACTGTCCAGAAAGCGCTCTTTGCTGCGGCGGTAGCGCCGACGCCCGATGAAGGCCGCAGCGAAGCTGCTGGCGATGAGGGCCACGCTGATGGACCATATTGCTTGGACCTTTCCAACACCGCCCGCCATGAGGCTCAGGTGAAACGGAAGGAGAGCGTCCAGGCTGTTTTCGTCCCAATGAAATCCCCAGGCCCAGTGGAAGGGATTGCTGAGGATCATATTGATAACGACAACCATGAGCAGGGGAACCAGGGCGGCTCCCCAGTGGGGGAGGGTACGATCCCTGCGCTTTTTGTGCTCGATGGCCTCACCGTAGCCCTCGCCCTTTTTCTGCAAGGACTTTGCCCGATATCCGAGCCAAAGAAGGGCCTCCGAAAGGAACAGAAGGCTGGCGAAGGTGCCGATGCCCGGCCCTGCCCAGGTGGAGGTGCCGAAATAGGAGGAGGGGATGATGTTCTGTATCTGCGGGGTTCCCGGCAGAGCTACCATGGCGGAGGTGAAGATGCCCATGCAGAGGGTGGCGGGCAGGAGCCGCTTGGGAATGTCCGCCTTGCGGAAGAGCTCCGCGCCGAAGGGATACATGACAAAGGCAACTACGAAGACGCTGAGTCCGCCGTAGGTCAGTGCCATGCAACCCAGGATGACGGCCAAAATGGCGCGTTCCTCTCCCAGAACCGCCATGATCTTTCCCGCAATGGCCGAGGCCAGCCCGCCTTTTTCCATGAGACGGGCAAACACCGCGCCGAAGAGGAAGACGGGATAATAGGTCTTCGTGTATTCTGCCAGCCGCGTCATGTAAAGTTCCGTGTAGACCGGCAGAATGCCGAACTCGCTGAGGACGGCCGCCAGAACGGCAAAAAAGGGAGCGATCAATATGATGGACCAACCGCGGTAGGCAAAGACCATCAGTCCGAGGATGCCCACGCCTATACAGAAAGTTTCCAAGTGTGTCCCCTCCATGATATTTTATGACGGTATCATAGCATTCCCGCAGGGAAACTGTCAAATTCCTTGAAAAGCCTCCTGCTTTTTGATACACTGTTCTCTAAAATCCGCAGAGTATCAGAGTAGGCGATACACATTGGAGGGATGGATGATGAAACGGGCAGAGCGCATCTATGAATACATTCGCCGAGAATCGGGCAAGTACACGAAAGACAAACTCAAGGGCCGGGTGGGGCCGGATGCCAGTCAGATCGCAAAGGATCTCGACATCCTGCGGAACAATGTCTCCATGGAGCTCAACGTTCTCCATCGTCAGGATCGCATCGTAAAGATCCTGGGACGGCCCGTGCGGTATTTTGACAAAGAGACGCTGGAAAAGCTGACGGGAGCGGAGCTGGGAGAAGGCCCTTGGGAATTTCACGGGATGGAGGAATGCATCAGGCAAAGAGACGGTGGGAATGGCAATCCATTTGAAAGGCTCATCGGGGCGGAAACCAGTCTCAGGGTGCAGGTGGAACAGGCCAAGGCTGCTATTCTCTATCCCCCGGACGGGCTTCATACCCTTATCGTGGGGCAGACGGGCGTGGGAAAAACCCTCTTTGCCCACCTGATGTTCGAGTACGGCAAGGCCATGGGGCGCTTTTCGGAGAATGCTCCCTTTGTCACTTTCAACTGCGCCGACTATTACAACAATTCCCAGCTGTTGCTCTCCCATATCTTCGGACACATCAAGGGAGCCTTCACGGGAGCGGACAGCGCCAAGGCCGGGCTGGTGGAGGAAGCGGACGGGGGCATCCTCTTCCTCGATGAGATCCACCGCTTGCCGCCGGAAGGGCAGGAGATGATCTTCTACTTCATGGATACGGGGACGTTCAACCGACTGGGGGAGACGGCCCGCAGCCGACAGGCCAAGGTGCTCATCATCGGGGCCACCACGGAGGATCCCGGTTCCGCACTGACCAAGACCTTCGTGCGGCGCATTCCGAACATCATCCGCATCAAGCCCTTGGCGGAACGCTCCCTGTCGGAAAAATTCGACATCATCAAGCTCCTCTTCAGCGATGAGGCGCGGCGGGTGAAGAAGCCCGTGAAGATCAGCGTGGAGTCCATCAAGGCCCTCATCGGCAGCATCGGCGGGGGCAATGTGGGACAGCTCAAGTCTGACATCAAGCTTCTCTGTGCCCAGGCATTCCTGAACGGCATTGACAACCCGGACTGCATCGAAGTGGATTTTCGTATGCTGCCCTCCCACTTGAAGAACGGCCTGCTCACCCTTTCGGCCAATCGCCATGACTTGGCGGAGTTGGCGAAGTACATCGACGAGCCGCTGGTGGTGACGCCCTCGGGGAAGGAGATGCCCTTGGAGGAATCGGAGTCGGACCGAAAGGCGTTCAACCTCTACCGCATCGTGGAGGACAAGGTGAAGCTCCTGAAGGATGAGGGGATCAGCGACGGCCTCATCAAGCAGATGGTGGCATCGGATGTCAATGTCTACGTCAATTCCCTTTACAACAAGAAGGAATCCGTCAACATGACCACCCGGGAGAGGCTCCTGAAGATCGTGGACACGTCCCTGGTGGATTTTTCGGAGCAGGTGTCCCTGGTGGTGCAGAAGCGCCTGAACCGCAGCTATCGGGATCGCTTCCTCTATGCTTTCACCCTTCACCTTTCCGCCTTTCTGAAACGGGCAAAGGCGAAGGAATCCATTCCCTATACGGAGATCGGTGGGGCGGTTCAGCAGGACTCCCCGTACTATCAGGTGGCATTGGAGATCAAGAAGCTCATCGAGAAGCAGTACCGCATCGCTGTGCCCCAGGTGGAAGCGGAGTACATCGACCTGTTGCTGGAATCCTCG
>CAMIWP010000139.1 GCA_946402475.1 uncultured Selenomonadaceae bacterium | reverse complement strand
AGCCAGGCGTCGGTTTCCCGCGCCACGAGTCTGAGCCCGGGAAGCGTCATGACCCGAGCCTCATGGCAGAAGCAGCGCATGGCCTCGGTCCAGCCGACGCTCCAGGCGGTTTCTCCTGCCTTCCCATCTCCCGGTGGCGACAAAAAGATCGAGCTCATCGCCATCGGTTCTTCCACCGGAGGAACCGAGGCCCTCGCCACCATCCTCAGGGATTTGCGCCCGCCCCTTCCAGGCATCGTTGTTACACAGCACATTCCGGCCCTCTTTGCCAAGCTCTTTGCTCAGCGGCTGGATGCGGAATGCGCACTTCATGTGAAGGAGGGTGCCGATGGGGACAGAGTGGAGAGAAACACCGTTTACATCGCACCCGGGAATCTTCACATGACCGTCCGCCGGGAGGGTGACGCTATCATGATTACCTGCGCGATGGGACCCAAGGTTCATAGCTGTCGTCCCTCCGTTGATGTCCTCTTCGACTCTGTGGCAGCCAATATTGGGGCATCTGCTGCGGGAGTTATCCTCACGGGTATGGGGCACGACGGGGCAAAAGGATTGCTCGCCATGCGAAGGGCAGGATCCCCCACCCTTGGGCAGGATGAAGCAACCAGCGTGGTCTACGGCATGCCCCGCGCAGCGTGGGAAATGGGAGCCGTGGAGCAACAGCTTCCCCTCGCATCCATTGCCTCCGCCATCACGCAAATTGCGAGAAGATGAAAGAAGCCGAAGCGGGACAACTGACGTTGTCTGCTCCGGCTCTTTTTCGCATGGATGGAGTGCTCTTCCCTGAAAGGTCAGCCCTTCTGCCGCTCCTTCATGGCGCGGTCCATGTCCCGTTTGTCCGCCCGTGCCTTGAGATCCTGCCGCTTGTCGTAGTTGTGCTTCCCGCTGGCAAGGGCCAGTTCCAGCTTCGCCTTGCCTCGCTTGAAATAGATCTTCAGGGGGACAAGGGTATACCCCTTTTCCCGTGTCTTGCTGAAGAGCTTCACGATCTCTGCCTTGTGCATAAGGAGTTTCCTGGGGCGCAGGGGATCGTGGTTGAAGATGTTCCCCTGCTCATAGGGGCTGATATGTGTGTTCCGCAAAAATACCTCCCCGTTCTTGATCTCGGCGTAGCTGTCCTTGAGATTTGCGCGGCCCGCCCGCAGGGACTTCACTTCCGTGCCCTGCAGGGCAATACCCGCTTCGTAGGTCTCGTGGACGAAGTAGTCGTGGCGCGCCTTCCGATTCTCGCAGGCGATCTTGACACCTTCATTCTTTTTTCCCATTGCCTCACCTCATTTCTTGCCCTTCCTCATTCTGGCGCGATTCTTTTTTTTGCTGCGGGAAGGAGCTTTTTTCTTGCCTTTCTTCCCTGCGTTTTCCCCCGGATGCGCCCTTTTTCCCGCCGCCTTTCCAGGGATCGGGCTGCGCCCTCGGAGAGCCTTCTTTGACGCCGGGGCATCCTTTTTCTTCTTCAGATCCTCGGGATCGAAGATACCGTTGTTCTTCAGCACAAAATCCAGATTGCGTTCCTCCACGTTCGCCCGCACCAAAATGACTTCGGCGGGATCTCCCAGGCGGTAGCTGGTCTTGGTGCGCTCTCCCACCATGGCGAACTGGTCCTCCACATAAGAGTAGTAGTCATCCGCCATGGTGGATACGTGGACGAGGCCTTCCACTCCGCTGTCCAGTTCCACAAAGATGCCAAAGGCCGTTACGCCGCTGATGGTCCCCTCGAATTCCTCTCCTACGAATTGAGCCATATACTCGATCTTTTTCATGTCGGCGGTCTCGCGCTCCGCCTCAATGGCCACACGTTCCCGCTGGGAGGCATGCTCGGCGATCTTCGGCAGCATTCCTAGGAGCTTTTTCTGTCTGGCTCCGGAGATTCCCCCCATGGCAAAACTCTCCCGAAGGAGCCGGTGAACGATGAGATCCGGATAGCGACGGATGGGCGATGTGAAATGGGTGTAGAACTTGGCTGCCAGCCCGAAGTGGCCGAGGCTTTCTTCGCTGTATCTGGCTTGTTGCATGGAGCGCAGGGCAACCATGCGGATGATCTTTTCCTCGGGGCGACCTTTGACCTTCTCCAGTACCCGCTGCACGTCTGCGGGGCGAACCTTCCCGTTCCGATCGCTCCTCACGAAAAGGCCGAAGGTTCCCAGGAGTTTGTTGAGTTGTTGGATCTTTTCCTCTTTCGGCTGCTCATGGACACGATAAATAAAGGGGAGATGTTTCTGCTCCATGTGTTCCGCCACGGTCTCATTGGCCGCCAGCATGCACTCCTCGATGATGGACTCTGCCAGGGAACCCTCCCGCTTGACGAGGGCTACCGGATGCCCGTTCTCGTCCAGCTTCACCTTGACCTCGGGGATCTCGAAATCAACGGAGCCCCGGTCATGCCGTTTCGCCTTCAGGACGTCCCGAAGCTCTGCCAAGACCTCCAGCATGGGCAGGATCACCGCATTGTCATCCAGGAAAGGCTGTTCCCTGCCCACCAGCACCTTGTTGACGACGTTATAGGAAAGGCGCCGGTAGACGTGGATCACCGTCGGAAGGATCTCATAGTCCAGGATCTTTCCGTCTTTTCCGATGTGCATCTCGCAACCCATGGAGAGGCGATCTTCTCCTGCGTTCAGGCTGCAGATTCCGTTGGACAATTCCTTCGGTAGCATGGGGATCACCCGATCCACCAGATAGACGCTGGTTCCCCGTGCCATTGCCTCCCGGTCAAGGGGGCGATCCTCCTGCACATACCAACTCACATCAGCGATGTAAACGCCCAGGAAAAAGCTTCCGTCCGCCTGTTTCTCCGCATAGACGCCGTCGTCCAAATCCTTGGCATCCTCTCCGTCTATGGTGACGATGCGAAGATCCCTTCGATCCCTGCGTCCCCGGTACTCTTCCGGGGAAGGGATCTGCTCCGTCTGGCGGGCCGCTTCCCGTACTTCGGCGGGAAACCCATCGGAAAGGTCGAACTTGCGCATGACCGACAGGACGTCTACTCCGGGGTCTCCCGCCTTTCCGAGGACCTCCACCACCTTCCCCTCGGCGTTTCGGTGTTTCGTGGGCCATGCCGTAATCTCCACCACCACCTTCATGCCCGTCTTCGCTCCGCCGCATTGCTTCTTCGGCACGAAGATATCCTGGTGGATCCGCGTATCGTCCGGGGTCACAAACCCAAAGGTCCTACTCCTGTCGAAGGTTCCCACGATGCGCTGGTTGGCCCGTTCCACGATCCGCAGGATTTCTCCTTCCCGGGAGCGACCGGGGATATCCGACGGCGTCACCCTTGCCACCACCCGATCCCCGTTCATGGCAGTGCCGATCATGGGGCCGGGCACAAAGACATCCGTATCCTCGTCTTTTTCCTTTCTCTCTGGGATGATGAAGCCAAACCCCTTGGCCGATACGGAGAGATGCCCTACCACCAGATGCATGCGGCTGGGGATCCCATAAAGGTCACTGCGATTCCGGATGATGCTTGCGTTCTGTTCCAATTCCTCCATGACCTGCCAGAAATGCTCCAGTTCCTCTGCAGTGAGATGCATCTCCTCCGCAACATCTTCCGCCAGCATGGGCTTGTACGCCTCATGGCTCATATAGGACAGGATTCTGCTCTTCAAATCCTCAATCACGATTCCGCAATCCTTTCTGCAAAAACGCTGCCGTCCGGTCAAAGACGATCTCCCGGCAGTCTTCCAAGGGAAGGAGATGTCCGTATCCCTCCAGCCAGAAGATCTCCTTCTCCGCGCTCGAAATGTTCCGATATATGTACTCTGCGCTCTTCGGGTCAGCTGTGTGGTCTTCGCGGCTGTGAATGATCAACACCGGCGTCTTTACCCTCGGCAGACAGTCCTTCAGGCGTTCGATGGCGGCCAACATCTCATGGACGGAGATGAGGGGCATCTTTCGATAGGTATGGTTTACCACGGGAGGAACCCCCCTGAGGTTCCGTCTGGCCTTCGGCACAAAGAGCCCCTCGGAAACCTCTCGGGGGGGGAGAAAGCGGATCCCCCGTTCTTCTGCGATGAACACAGGGGCTGCGAGGCTGACGACCCGCGTGATGTTTCCCTCCGCTGCCAGCAAAAGAGCAAAGAGTCCACCCATGGAATGGCCCACGACGGATATGTTCTCTGTCCATCCGGATAGGATGGCGTATCCGTCTCGCACGGAGTCCATCCAGTCCTCATCCGTCATGTGGGACATGTCCTCTGCCGTGGTCCCGTGTCCTGCCAGACGAACTCCCAACACGGTGAAGCCTTGCTCTTGTAGATGCTTTCCCATGAGCAAAAGTTCTGCGGGAAGTCCCGTGAACCCATGGATGAGCAGGACCCCGTGGGGTCCTCCCGGCAAAAGGAACGGTTCCGCACCTGGCAATATCAAGCGAGATCTCTCCCTTCACAAAAAGAAAACGTTCCCTACCTCTATAGGACAGGGAACGTCCCCATATCACGATGTCATACGAGCGATCACTATGGTAATGGTCGCGAACAGAACGGCAAGAAC
>CAMIWP010000138.1 GCA_946402475.1 uncultured Selenomonadaceae bacterium | reverse complement strand
AGACCCCGGAGAAATTGAGATCGATGTCCGGCACCTTGTCCCCGTCAAAGCCCAGGAACACCGCGAAGGGAATGTCATGGCCGTCCTTGATGAGCGGCGTACCACAGACGGGACACTCTTTGTCTGGAAGATCATAACCACATCCCACGGATCCGTCCGTGATGAACTTGGAATACTGGCAATGGGGACAACGCCAATGAGGCGGCAGGGGATTGACTTCCGTGATTCCCGTCATGGTGGCAATAAAGGAGGAACCGACCGAACCGCGGGAACCCACGAGATAACCGTCCATATTGGACTTCTTCACCAATTTCTGGGCGATAAGATAGAGAACGGAAAAGCCGTGCCCGATGATGGGTGTCAGTTCTTGCTTCAGCCTTGCCTCCACGATTTCCGGCAGATTCTCCCCGTAAAGCTCCCTTGCTTTTCCGTAGGACATCTCCCGAATCTCTTCCTCGGCCCCCGGCATCATAGGAGAATAAAGATCATCGGGAATAGGCTGAAACGTTTCCACCATTTCACTAATACGGCGGGGATTGGTCACCACTGCCTCATAGGCCGCTTCCTTCCCCAGATAATCAAATTCCGCCAACATCTCATCCGTCGTCCGAAGGAACAGGGGAGGCTGTAACTCGGCATCCTCGTAGCCCTTACCCTTCATGAGAACGGCGCGATAGATGGAGTCCTCTCTGTTCAGGAAATGAACGTCGCAGGTGGCCACCAACATTTTCCCCTGGATCTTCGCCAGTTCCGCTACCTTGCGGTTGATCCCGCGAAGATCATCATCCGTCTGGATATGAGGAAATCTGTCGCTGCGCTTGAGGAATTCGTTGTTTCCGATAGGCTGGATCTCAAGGTAGTCATAGAACTCGGCAATCCGCAAAAGATCTTCGTCTTTCTGCCCATCCACAATGGCCCGTATGAGTTCCCCTGCCTCGCAAGCGGAACCGATGATGAGCCCCTCACGGAACTCCCGAAGGATCCTCTTGGGAATGCGGGGCTGGCGATGGAGGTACTTCAGGTGGGACAGAGACACCAATTGATACAAATTGCGAAGCCCCACGGGATTTTTTGCAAGCAGAATAATGTGATTGGCATGTTTCTGCTCGTAATCATCCCCTGTAAGGTATCCCTCCATGCCGTAAATGATCTTAATATCCAGTTTTCCGTCCTTCACGGCCTTGGCCGCATCCGGAAATGCCTGCACCACCCCATGATCCGTGATGGCAACGGCTGGCCATCCCCAACGGGCAGCCGTCCCGATAAGTTTTTTCACGGACACCACGGCATCCATGCTGCTCATGGTGGTGTGTGCATGGAGTTCCACCCGCTTCTCCTCCGCCTTGTCCTCCCTTTCCGTTCGCTCCTTTTTTGCCAGGCTGTCCAGGAACAGCACGTATTCGTTTTGATAGGTATCAAAGCGAATGGAGCCATGTACCCGAACTTCCATTCCCCCTCTGAGCTCTTGAAGGATCCGATCGAAGTCCTCCTTCTCCTTGTCCTTGAAGAATTTCTTGCAACTGATGCCGTCGGTATCGTCGGCGATGCAAAAAGTCAGAAGCTTCGTCCCCGTCTTAAACTCATTGGTGCGGATGCCGGAAATTTGCCCGTCACCAATGGTTCCTTCCAGAACGACGCTCTTTGTCTCGCCCTCCAGCTGGTCAATGGGTGTAGGCTCCCCGACAATGCCGTGTCCGAAGATCACGGGGCCGGAAACGGAGACCTCCACTGGGGGAGCATAGTTTTCCCCTTCCTTTTTCCGAAACGCCGTCTTTTTCGCCTTGGATCGGACAGACGGCTTCTTCGCCGGGGCAGGACTTTCCCCAGCCTTCTCTTCTACAACCTTCTCCCGTTGCACGGCGGAAAGATCTTCCGGGCTGGAATGCTCCTCCGAAGAAATTTCCCATGCCTCCTCCATGGCATGGCACTCCACATCACAAGAGAATCCAAGAATGGACTTGATGGCTTTTCGTAGCATAAGTGGAACGGAATGCGCCCGCAGGATCTCACCCCCAAGTTCCCCCGGGACGTGGAGGATCAACCGGCTGCCGTCCATCAAATGCTCTGACCGTCGCAGGAGATACGTCACCGTGGGATTTCCTTCGGCGGCAAAGGCCACTAACTTCCCCCAATCCCTGTTCACTGCGGATTCCACATCTATGACCTGCTGATAAAAGAACACCTTGGAGAGATTGCAAGCACTCTCGATATGCACCGCTACCCTTCCAAGGAGTTCGTCTCCCACCAATTCCTGGGTCTGCAACAGGATCTCCCATTGATTGTCCTTTGGGGAAACCTCCACATGCTTGATGACGCATGCCCTCAGTAGCTTTTTCTCCTCCTCCTCCAGTTCCATTCCTCGAACCAGCTGCCAAAACATGTTATCCTTATCAGGAACAATGCAAAACTTTCGCATTTATCTCCGACTCCAGTCCCTCATTCCAAACGCCAATGGAAAATTTCGGTTAAAATCTTAATGGTAAAGCTTCCTGTACTTTTCCCGATACTTTATGACCTTCTTCACATACTCCCTCGTCTCCCCGAAGGGAATCGCTTCTATGTCTTGAAACGACATATCCCATCGATTTTCCCCCATCCATGCCTTCACGGTTCCTCGACCCGCATTGTAGGCCATGAGCACGAGAATCGTGTTGTCGTCAAATTCTCGTTGCAATTCCGCCAGATACCAGATGCCGTACCGGATGTTGATTTCCGGATCGTGGAGCTTCTCTCGCGTAAAATTTCCATCCTCCAGTTGCTCGGCAATCCATTCTGCCGTGTCAGGCATAATCTGCATGAGGCCCACGGCCCCCCTGTGAGATATGGCATTCTGATTGAAATTGCTCTCCGTCTTGATGACCGCCATGACCAGGTCGCTGTCTACTTGATAGGCCTCGGCGCTGGCCCTGACCTCATTCTGATAGGGATAGGGATAGAGATAACTTCTTTGCACCGAGCTGAACTGAAAGATGAAATACAGGCCAAAACTCGCACATAGAACCAGAAGAGCTGCCACAAGAGAATAATTTATTCTCTTTTCTTCCATCTGTTTCTTGCGCATGCGCTCGGGAAAATTGTTCTGCATCTCATCCCTCCCGATTCCATCTTCTCCAAGCGGTCTCCACCTGTTTTTCCGTGTCTTTCCAAGTACCTGAATTGTCAATGACCACATCCGCCCTGCGCTTCTTCTCCTCCAAGCTCCACTGGGCGCGAATGCGGGACAGAGCCCCTGCCTCATCGCAAGCGTCCCGGGCCATAAGTCGGGACATCTGCACCCGGGGGGGCACATAGACCACCCATACGGAATCCGCCAAAATCTCCCAACCCGCTTCAAAAAGCAAAGGGACATCCAGCACAGCCACGGATCTCCCGGTTGCCTTTCCATATGCCAGCTCGTCTTCCATAGTCTCCTTCACCATGGGATGAGCCACCCTGTCGATCCATTCTTTTTCTTTCTTTTCACGAAAGACACGGCTGCTGATCGCCTTGCGATCCAAGGTTCCGTCTGGCAACAGGATCTCCCTCCCGAAATGCAGCGTATAGGCATTCCAAAGAGGCTGTCCCGGTTCTGCCAAGTCCCGGGCAATCTTGTCCGCATCGATGAGAAAAGCCCCCAACCCCCGGAGCTTCCTTGACACGGTACTCTTTCCGCTGGCGATGCCCCCCGTAAGGGCCAAGATCTTCATGGTCTTCGCACCTACTTCGCCTCCGCCCAGTTCTTTCCGCTGTGGATGTCAATGATGAGGGGAACGGAGAGTTCCGCAACATGCTCCATGGTGTTTCGGAGAATCTCCGACACCCCACGGATTTCTTCCTCTACCACTTCCAATACCAATTCGTCATGGACTTGCAACAGGATGCGGCTCCGAACTCCGGCCTTTTTCAGCTCCCCGTAAGCAGCAATCATGGCCAGTTTGATGATATCCGCAGCCGTCCCCTGTATAGGCGTGTTCATAGCCATACGCTCCGCCAGACCCCGCTGGTTGAAATTGCTGCTCCCTATGGTTGGAAGACTGCGGCGACGGTGGTACATCGTAGTCACGAAACCATCCCTATGAGCCCTTTCCACCGTGGCATCCAGGAAATCCTTCACACCGCTGTAGCGCTGAAAATAACGGTGGATGTAGCCGGCCGCCTCCTTTCTGGGAATATGGAGATCCCTGGAAAGTCCGAAGTCGCTGATGCCATACACAATACCAAAATTCACCGCCTTGGCCCTACGCCGCAGTTCCGGCGTCACCTCCTCAATGGATATCCCGAAAACCTCCGCCGCCGTGCGGGCATGGATGTCCTCACCATCCCGGAATGCCTTGATGAAGCCCTCGTCTCCCGACATGTGAGCCAAGAGTCGAAGCTCTATCTGGGAGTAATCCGCCGAAAGAATGGCATCATAGCCCTCTCCCGGCTCAAAAAGGGCGCGAACCTCCCTGCCCTCCTCCGTGCGCACGGGAATATTCTGCAGGTTCGGGTCGGAGCTGCTCAACCGTCCCGTAGCCGTGACCGTC
>CAMIWP010000137.1 GCA_946402475.1 uncultured Selenomonadaceae bacterium | reverse complement strand
GATTCCTCCTTCCACGAAAGGGAATCTACAATTTTTCAAAATTATTTTCCGGTGCGTCCCCGCTTGGTCATGGGGATGCCCTCCTTGCAGAGAGGACATGCCTCCGGCTCATAGGTCTCCACATCCATGTGCAGCAGGGCTGTCGCCGGGACATCGCCGAACTTCGCCCTGCCGCCGCTTCGATCCACCAGCATGCTCACCGCCACGGGAACGCCTCCCTGAGCCTTTACCACGTCGATGACCTCCTGGATGGATCCGCCCGTGGTCACAATATCCTCCACGATGAGCACCCGCTCCCCCGGGTGGAGACCAAACCCCCTGCGAAAGGTCATCTTCCCGTTCTCCCGTTCCGTGAAGATGGCCCGGGTTCCCAATGCCTTGCCGGTTTCGTGGGCGAGGAGCACGCCGCCGGTGACGGGTCCCACCACAGTCTCAATGCGAGCGTCCTTGAATTTCTCCGCCATGGCCCTGCACAGCCTCTCCGTGTACTCGGGATGCTGCAAGACGTTGAATTTCTCCACGTAATGGGGGCTATGAAGCCCCGAAGTCAACAGAAAATGACCCTTCATGATGGCCTTCGTCTCAAGGAGCAGATCTCTTACTTCCTGTTCTGTCATTTTGCTTCCCCCATCTCTTTCACGATTCTCTCCGCAGCCTCCCTGGGATCCTCCGCCCCGCGGATCGGCCGCCCCACCACCAAATGGGTGGCTCCGTTTCTCAGCGCCGCCCCGGGCGTCGCAATGCGGCTCTGGTCATCCGTGGAACTTCCCGCCGGACGGATCCCCGGGGTCACGATGAGGAACCCTTCTCCGCATGCCTCCCGAATGGCCTTCGCTTCCCTGGGAGATGCCACAACGCCGTCCAATCCCGCCTTTTTTGCCAGTTGCGCAAAGCGGATGACCTGTTGGGAAAGGGGAACCTCATGGCCCATTTCCGCCCATTCCTTCTCATCGATACTGGTCAACACCGTGATGGCGATGATCTTCGGGCAGGGAATCCCACGTTTCCGCGCCGCATCGCGCAGGGCTGCAGCGGATCCCTTCATCATGGAGTATCCCCCCGCGGCGTGGACGTTCAGCAGATCCGCCCCAAGGCCCATGAGGGAGCAAAGCCCCCCCGCCACCGTATTGGGAATGTCGTGAAGCTTCAGATCCAAGAAAACCTTCTTCCCCTCTGCCTTGAGATAGGAGATCACCGGCGCTCCCACGCTGTAGAAAAGCTCCATCCCCACCTTGTAGTAAGTGACGCTGTCCCCCAGACGCTCCACCAGAGCTCTCACATCCTCCATGGAATGCACGTCCAAAGCAACGATCAATCGGTCGTCATGCAAATTCTCCAT
The DNA here is from genome assembly GCA_946402475.1 of uncultured Selenomonadaceae bacterium. The sequence continues at coordinate 3,195 of CAMIWP010000137.1, read as the reverse complement.
CCCCTTTCATCCGCAGTCCGCCTTGCCCACCAGTTCCCGGACGCTTCCAAGTCCCTTCTCCTCCAGATAGCCTTCCAGCCCTCGGATGATGTCCATGGTAACGCAAGGATTGACGAAATTCGCCGTTCCCACCGCCACGGCATCGGCCCCTGCCAGGAGAAATTCCGTCGCATCTTGCCAAGAAGAGATGCCACCCATTCCAATGACGGGGATCTTCACGTTTCGCGCCACCTGCCACACCATCCGAAGAGCCACCGGCTTCACGCAGGGACCGGAAAGCCCCCCCGTGACGTTTCCGAGGGTCGGCTTCCACGTGTGGATGTCAATCTCCATCCCCAGGAGGGTATTGATGAGGGAAATGGCATCCGCCCCCGCATCTTCCGCCGCCCTTGCCATGAGAACGATGTCCGTGACATTGGGAGAAAGCTTCAAGATAACAGGTTTCCTCGTCCGCCGCTTCGCCGCCTCCACCACTTTGGAGGCGGCCTTCGGATCCGTGCCGAAGATGATGCCCCCCTCCTTCACGTTCGGACAGGACACGTTGAGCTCCATGGCTGCCACGCCGGGAACATCCAGCATTTCCGCCAAAAGACCGTACTCCTCCACCGTGGAACCCGAGATGTTGACGATGACATTCATCTTGTATTGCGCGAGACGGGGCAGAGTATCCCGCAGGAAGACCTCCGCCCCCGGATTCTCCAGGCCGATGCAGTTGAGCATTCCCCCGGGGGTCTCCGCAATGCGCACGCCCTCGTTCCCGCGCCGCGGTTTCAACGTGGTTCCCTTGACCATGACGCCCCCCAGCAGGGACAAATCCACAAACTCCGCGAACTCCTCGCCAAAGCCAAAGGTTCCGGAGGCCGCCAACACCGGAGTGCGCATGGGAATCCCCGCCACCTCTGTCCTCAAAAGATCTTCCCTCATGGGAACACCTCCTCCGCCCAGAATACGGGGCCATCCTTGCATACCTTCTTCCTGCTTCCGTCCGCGCCGTCGACGGAGCAGGAAAGACATGCGCCGAGACCGCAGGCCATGCGGCGCTCAAGGGAAACCTGGCAGGGGATCCCCGCATCCCTTGCGATCTGCGCGGCCTTCCTCATCATGACCTCCGGCCCGCAGACGAGAACCCCGTCGTAGGCACCTTTTTCCAGAAGATCCGGCAGAAGGGCAACGGCAAAGCCCTTCTCTCCGAGGGAACCGTCATCCGTCGCAATGCGGATTTCGGATACATGGGGGGCAAACAGTCCCGCCCAGAACATTTCCGAAGCGCATTTGCCCCCCATGAGGACATCCGCCCTCTTTCCCATCCTCTTGGCGCAGAACAACAACGGGGAAAGCCCCATGCCCCCGCCGACCAGGAGGGGATGTTCCGGCTCCTCGCTGAACCCGCGCCCCAACGGGCCGAGAAGGTTCACCCTGTCCCCGGGGCGAAGGGTGGAAAAGGCAGCGGTTCCCCTGCCCAAGACCCGATAGATCAAGTCGACGGTTCCCCTTTCTTCATCGGCATCCGCGATGCCCAGAGGACGCCGCAGGAGAAGATCCGTTCCCGGCAACCGCACATGAACGAAATTTCCCGGGCGGGCTTCTCGCGCGATCTCCGGGGAATCCACCGTCATCCGGTACACTCCCTCCGCCATTTTTTCCTGGGCCAAAATCCCTGCTTCCGATGCATGCTTAGGCAAGTCCATCACCACCGCCCACATAATCCTGGATGGCCAGGGAATAGATCAACCGCCGCTCCCGCATGAAGGAAAGAACCCGAAGGACCTCCCACGCCGTATCCAACGAGGTCAGGCAGGCAATGCCATGCTCCACCGTGGCGCGCCGGATCTTGAACCCGTCTTTCGCAGAGTGGCGTCCCTGCGTCAGGGTATTGATGACCATGTGGATCTTCCCCGTCTTGATCATCTGGATGATGTCCGTGCTGCGCTCGTGAACCTTGCCCACGACATCGGCATCAATGCCCGTGGAGCGAATGGCCTTGGCCGTGCCCTCGGTGGCGACGAGGCGGAACCCCAACTCGGCGAAGGCCTTGGCAAGCTGCTTCATCTCCTCCTTGTCCTTGTCCGCCACAGTAAAGAGGATGCATCCGCCGGTCGGGACATTGGTTCCCGATCCGACGATGGCCTTATACAAGGCCCTGGCATAGTGATAGTCGATACCCATGACCTCCCCCGTGGATTTCATCTCGGGGCCGAGGGCGATGTCCACATCCTGCATCTTCGCGAAGGAGAACACGGGAGCCTTCACCGCCACATAGGGCTTCGGCGGAACCAAACCCGAATGATAACCAAGTTCCTTCAGGCTGGTGCCGAGAGCCACCCGGGTCGCCACGTTCACCATCTTTACATCCGTGACCTTCGACAGAAAGGGGACCGTGCGGGAAGAACGGGGATTGACCTCGATGATGAACACCTCGTCGTTGGCCACCACGAACTGGATGTTGAGGAGTCCCTTGACATGGAGGGCAAGGGCCAGCCGCTTCGTGTAGTCGATGATGGTGAAAATCGTCTTCGAGGAAAGCGTCTGGGGCGGGTACACGGCGATGCTGTCGCCGGAGTGGACCCCCGCCCGCTCCACGTGTTCCATGATGCCCGGAATCACCACGTCAACGCCGTCGGATATGCCGTCCACCTCCACCTCGGTGCCCTGCATATAGCGATCCACCAGCACGGGATGGTCGGGCGTGACCTTGACGGCGCGGCTCATGTAATCCCGAAGTTCCTCTTCGTTGTAGACGATCTCCATGGCCCTGCCTCCCAGGACATAGGAGGGACGCACCATGACGGGATATCCGATGTCCCCGGCGCCGCTGATGGCGTCTTGAAGGTTGGTGACACTGATCCCCCTCGGGCGGGGGATTTTCGTCTGTGTGAGAACCTCGTCAAAGCGCTCCCGGTCCTCTGCCCGATCAATATCGTCCACAGATGTGCCGAAGACTCTGACCCCGGCCTTTTGCAGGGATGCCGCAAGATTGATGGCCGTCTGCCCGCCAAACTGCACAATGACCCCTTCCGGCTTTTCCTTGTCGATGATGTTGAGCACATCCTCCGTGGTCAAAGGCTCGAAATAGAGCCGGTCGGAAATATCGAAATCCGTGGAAACCGTTTCCGGATTGTTGTTGATGATGATCGCCTCGATGCCCATCTCCCGAAGAGCCCAAACGGAGTGGACGGAGCAGTAGTCAAACTCCAC
>CAMIWP010000136.1 GCA_946402475.1 uncultured Selenomonadaceae bacterium | reverse complement strand
CCATTTCCTTCATGCTCTCCCCCAGGTAGGCAGCATAGCTGGGCGTGCAGCAGAGGATGGTGGCCTTGAGATCCATGATGAACATGACCTGCCGCTCCGTATTGCCGGAGCTGCAGGGAACCGTGAGGCATCCCACCTTGTGGGAACCCCCGTCCAGCCCCGCGCCGCCGGTGAAGAGGCCGTAGCCGTAGGCCACGTGGCAGACATCCTCATCGGTGCCTCCCGCCGCCATGATGGCCCGGGCGCAGCACTCGTCCCACAGGTCGATGTCCTCCCGGGTGTAAAAGGCGATGACCCGTTTCCCCGTGGTGCCGGAAGTGGAATGGATGCGCACACAGTCCTTGAGCGGAACGGCAAGGAGACCGTATGGGTAGGCGGCCTTGAGATCCGCCTTGGAGAGAAAGGGCAGCTTGTAAAGGTCATCGGCGGACTGTATATCCTCGGGCCGAACCCCCTTTTCCTCCATCTTGCTCCTGTAGTAAGGCACATTCTCCCACACATGGCGCACCTGCTTCAAGAGCTTTTCATTCTGCATCGCCCGGATCTTCTCGATGGGCGCGCACTCGATTTCTTCCTGGAAGTACCGTTCCATTCATTTCCCTCTTTTCTCTGGGTTCCCTTCAATCCTCGTAACAGCTTCTGGGGGACACGGGGCTTTACCCCAGGGCCCCGCTGACTTTCTCCAATTCCTCCCGGATCTTGATATGCTGGGGACAGACCTCCTCGCAGCGGCCGCATTTGATGCACTCCGCTGCCTTCTTTCTCCCGTGCATTCCCACCAGCCAGTTTTCCTGATGCCTGGCTGCGGCGGGATCACCGTAGAGGGTCAGGTAGTTCATGGCGGTGAAGGAGCCGGAGATGCCGATTTCCCGAGGGCAGACCTTCGCGCAGTAGTTGCAGGTGGTGCAGGGGATGATGGGGATCTCCGAGAGGGCCTTGCGGGCCTTTTCTATGACGGTTTTCTGTTCTTCGTTCAGGCCCCGGAAGTCCTTCATAAAGGAGAGGTTGTCCTCCATCTGGGAAATATCGCTCATGCCCGAGAGCACGGTGATGAGTCCCGGAAGGCTTGCCGCAAAGCGGATGGCCCAGGAGGCGCAGGAGCTTTCCGGCTCCGCCCCCCGCAAGATCTCCTTCACGGACTCCGGCGGGTTCGCCAGCATCCCGCCCTTCACGGGCTCCATGATGATGACGGGCTTCCCGTGCTTCCGCGCAACTTCATAGCATCCCCTGGACTGGATGGCGGGATTCTCCCAGTCGCCGTAGTTGATCTGGAGCTGAACGAACTCCATCTCGGGGTGCTTCGCCAGGATCTCCTCCAACTCCTCCGGCGTGGAGTGAAAGGAGAATCCCACATGGCGGATCCGTCCCTCCTTCTTCTTCTCCTGCACAAAGGACCACATGTCGAAGTCATCGAAGAACTTTGTGCGAGTCTCCCCCAAGTTGTGCAGGAGGTAGAAGTCGAAATACCCCGCTCCCGTCCGCTTCAAGGAAAGGTCGAACTGCCCGATGGCATCCTCCCGGGTCTTGCAATTGATCCAGGCGGCGTTCTTCGTGGCCAACTGGAACTTCTCCCGGGGATGCCGCTCGATCAGCGCCTCGCGGATCGCCTCCTCGCTGCCGGGATAGGCCCAGGCCGTGTCGAAATAGGTGAACCCCGCCGCGAGGAACTTGTCCACCATGCGTTTGACCTGCTCCACATCGATCGTCTCGCCCTTTTTCGGCAAACGCATCAAGCCAAAACCCAGTTTCTTGATCTGCTCTCCCAAATACATGATGCCGCTCCTTTCCGACTATCCTTGGTAGTTCTTCCCCAGCGCAAATGCCTTCCTGTTGATTTCCAGGAATTTCTCCGGCACATTGGCGGCCAGGGCCTCCTGCCAGGCATCCTCCCCGATGTCAAAGTAGTGGGACAGCCTGCCCAAAAGCACGATGTTCACGGCCTTGGGGGAACCGGCCTCCCTCGCAAGGGACAGGCAGTCCATGGCGTCGATTTTGACACCTGCCGCCTTGATTTTCTCTGTCAAACGGCTCGGATATTCCGCCGCGCCGGTGATGACGGGCATGGGATCGATTTCCTGCGTGTTCGTCACGATCTGCCCGCCGGGTTTCAGATAGGAAAGCCACCTCGCCGTCTCCAATATCTCGAAGGACACGATGTAGTCCGCCTCCCCCTCGTCCACCACGGGGGAATACACCCGGTCGCCGAAGCGCACATAGGTGATGACGCTGCCGCCCCGCTGGGACATGCCATGGACCTCGGACACCTTCACGTCATAGCCCTGCCGGAGGAGAAGATCCCCCAAAATCTTGCTGGCCAAAAGGGAGCCTTGCCCTCCCACACCCACAAGGATAATGTTTTTCGTCTCCATGCGATCTTCCTCCTCATTCCTTTGCCGTGCTGAAAAACGCCTGTTTCGGACAAAGCTGGCTGCACACGCCGCAGCCCACACACTGGTTCGTGTCCACGACGGCCTTGCCCTCCTTCATGGAAACGGCAGGACACCCCACCCGCATGCAGGACCTGCAGCCGATGCACTTCTCTTTGTCCACGGCAAGGGGTGCCTTGTGCTTCACCTTTTTCAGAAGGGCGCAGGGACGGCGGGAAATGATGACGGAAGCCTCCGCCGCCGCCAGTTCCTCGGCGATTGCTGTGTCGCAGGCTTTGAGGTCATAGGGATCCACCACCCGGACGCGCCGGATCCCCATGGCGCGGCAAAGCGCCTCCAAGTCGATTTTCCCTGCGGGATCCCCCTTGATGTTGAGACCCGTGGCAGGATTCTGCTGATGGCCCGTCATGCCCGTGATGCTGTTGTCCAGGATGATGACGGTGGTATTCGACTGGTTGTAGGCCACATTGGCCAACCCCGTCATGCCGGAATGCACAAAGGTAGAATCGCCGATGACCGCGACGGTCTTCCCCTCGCTCTCCTTGCCCAGCATTTTGTTGAATCCATGGCTTGCGCTGATGGAAGCGCCCATACAGAGGGTCATCTCCATGGCGCCCAAGGGCGGTACCGCCCCCAGGGTGTAGCAGCCGATGTCCCCCAGCACCGTGCAGCCCCTTTTTTTCAGGGAATAGAACATGCCCCGATGGGGACAGCCGGCGCACATCACCGGCGGACGGGGAGGAATGGCGTCGGGAAGCTTCGTTCCCTTGGGCAGGTTCCTTCCGAATGCCTTTGCCACCATGTTCTGGGAAAACTCATCAATGCCCGGCAGAATGTCCCGGCCGGAAACCTCAAGCCCCATGGCCCGTACCTGTCGCTCGATGACATCGTCCAGCTCCTCCACCACGACCAGCTTCTTCACCTTGGCGGCGAAATCCCTGATAAGGTGCTCCGGCAGGGGATGGGTCATGCCCAGCTTCAGCACGCTGACATCAGCGCCGAAGACCTCCTTGACGTATTGATACGAAGTGGACGCCGTGATGATTCCGAGTTCCGTTCCCCCCATCTCCGTCCGGTTGAAGGGAGCCGTCTCTGCGTACTCCCTGAGCTTCGCCGTTCGCTCCTCCACGACGGGATGCCGCTTCTTCGCGTTCCCCGGCATCATGACGTACTTGGGAATGTTCTTCTCATAGGGTTTTGCATGCTCCTCCCGCGTTCCCGTCTCCACCACCGACTGAGAGTGGGCCACCCGGGTACACATCTTCAGGAGCACGGGGGTATCAAATCGCTCCGACATCTCATAGGCCATCTTCGTAAAGGCCAGCGCCTCGGCGGAGTCTGACGGCTCCAGCATGGGAACCTTTGCCGCCATGGCGTAATGGCGGCTGTCCTGCTCATTCTGGGAAGAGTGCATGCCCGCGTCATCCGCTACCGCGATCACCATCCCGGCGTTCACCCCGGTGTAGGACATGGTGAACAGCGGATCCGCCGCCACATTGAGGCCCACGTGCTTCTGGGCGCAAAAGGAGCGCCGTCCCGCCAAGGATGCACCAAAAGCAGACTCCATGGCCACCTTCTCATTGGGCGCCCACTCGCAGTAGATTTCATCGTACTTAACGGCTTCCTCCGTGATCTCCGTGCTCGGCGTGCCCGGATAGCTCGAGACAAAGCAGACTCCTGCCTCATAGAGGCCCCGGGCAATGGCCTTGTTCCCCAACATCAATTCCTTCATGCTCATCTTCCTCTTTCGTCAACGATTGAAATAATGACCACAGCTTCTCCTAACCTAATCTTTATTCTTTCTTCACTGCCCTCACTCCTGCTTTTCCGACAAAAAAAGAGCGCAGAGACAACGCCCTGCGCCCGAGGCTCCCCGATGCCGATCAACCAAAGGCGATGCATCCGTTTTCCTGTATTTCAACGGTATGCGTCCGCCGTTCCTGCCCTACGGAAGGATGGGAATCGTAGACCGTGAACTCACGGGGATCCGTCATGATCCACTGCCGAACCTTTTTCCATCCCTTCTCCTCGCCGGAAATCTTCCGCCGGAACGTCTGGGGGGATGCAGCGATAAAAGCGGGCATCCTGCCGTCTAAATCGTAAATGCGGAGCATCCGTTCTCCCGTGGCGGAATCCTCGCAGTCCACATAGAGGAAGTTTTTCCCCTCTGCCGTGTGC
>CAMIWP010000135.1 GCA_946402475.1 uncultured Selenomonadaceae bacterium | reverse complement strand
TCGGAAAGAAGCATCCTGGACTCGCAGAAGGGAGCATAGTTTCCTCTTCCCATCGCCACGGTCAGCTCACGCAAGCACCGACGCAACTCTTCCGAAGACATGGTCAGGTCAAGGCGATTTGTGTAGAACTTGCAACAATACCCCTGAAAAGGAACTGCCTTCTCCGGCTGCCCCAAGGCCTGATAACACAGAACAAGGAGTTTCCACACCTCAAGATTGACCTTGCGCTTCCCGTAGGCCCTTTGGGCGTGTTCCAAGGCTACCCTATGATTCCCGTGGAATACGGCATATTTGGCATAGAATATATCAAAATGTTCTGAGTCCGGATACCTGCGCTGATAGTCGATCAGCATCAGGAGAAACTCGTCGTCATACCGCCCTTCCTCCGCCCGTTTCTCCAAGGCGTCAAACAATGCCTTGCCTTTGGGATCCCCGGAGGGGTATCTCAACGCTCCATCCTCCGGAAAGTCTCCCTCCGTGGAATCCTTCCCTCTGCGCCCTGTCTCAATGGTCTCCGTCATGTGCGCCCTCTCTCCTCGATTCCGTTGTTCCGTCACGACTCACAACACCTTCGATAGGAACAATTTCGTCCGTTCTTCCCTGGGGTTCTCAAAGACCTCCCTCGGGTCTCCCTGCTCCACGATGCGTCCCTCGTCCACAAAGAGAAGCCGACTCCCCACCTCCCTGGCAAAGCCCATCTCGTGGGTGACCACCACCATGGTCATGCCCGTGCTCGCCAGATTCCTCATGACATCCAGCACCTCTCCCACCATCTCTGGGTCAAGAGCGGAGGTTGGCTCGTCGAAGAGCATGACCTTCGGGCGCATGGCAAGGGCGCGGGCAATGGCAACACGCTGCTGCTGCCCGCCGGAAAGCTGTTCGGGATAGACCTCCGCCTTGTCGGACAGCCCGACTCTTTCCAGGAGCTCGCGGGCCAGTGCCTCCGCCTCTTCCCGCCCCATCTTCCGCACCTTCCGGGGGGCAAGGGTGATGTTATCCAGCACGGTCATGTGGGGAAAGAGGTTAAACCTTTGAAACACCATCCCCACCTCGGTGCGGACCCTGTTGATGTTCGCCTCGCCGGAAAGCTCGATGCCGTCCACCGTGATCTTCCCCTCCGTGGGTTCCTCCAGGTAATTCATGCAGCGGAGCAGGGTGCTCTTGCCAGAGCCCGAGGGCCCGATGATGACCACCACTTCTCTGTCCGCGACACGTAGGTCGATGCCCCTCAGGATGTGGGCTTCTCCGAAGGACTTATGAAGATTCTCAATTTCTATCATCCGTTTTGAACCTCTTTTCCAGATAGGCCACGAAGCGGGAAATGGAAAGTGTCATGACAAGATAGATGATGGCCACGCTGAACCATATCTCCAAGGAGCCGTAAGTCCTGGCGATGATGAGTTGTCCCCGCCGGGTCAGTTCCTCAAAGCCGATGACCGACACCAGGGAGGAATCCTTCAGCAAGGCGATGAACTCATTGCCCAACGGTGGGATCACCCGCTTGAATGCCTGGGGCACGATGATGTAGCGCATGGTCTGCCCCCAGGTCATGCCGAGAGAACGGCCCGCCTCCATCTGCCCCGCGTCGATGGACTGGATGCCCGCCCGAAAGATCTCCGCCACATAGGCGCCGCTGTTGATGCCGCAAGCCGCGATCGCCGCCACGAAGGGATCCATGCGCTGCCCCGTGACCACGGGAATCGCAAAATAAATAAGAAAGATCTGCACCAAAAGGGGCGTTCCCCGGAAGAAATCCACGTAGACCGCCGCCAGAAAGCGGATGACCCGAAAGGAGGATATTCGGGCAATGCCCGCGAAGAGGCCGATGATAACACCGACAGACACCGACAGAAGCGTGATCTTGACGGTGACCGTTGCCCCCAGCAGCAACAGCGGAAAAGAGCGGATGACCAAGTCGAAATTAAAATCCATGCACTTCACCCGATTTTTAAAGTTTTTCTCAACCAAATCCGTGTACAGTATAGCATCATTGCCCGGAGTTTTCCATAAAAAATCGCGCCCCTCCCGGAGCGCGATAAGTCACTTGGACGTTCCGCCGAACCACTTGTCGTAAATCCTCTTGTACTCGCCGTTTTCCTTCAGCTTCTTGAGCGCTTCATTGATCTTCTGCTGCAGTTCTTTGTTGTCCTTGCTCACGGCAATGCCATAGTCCTCCGCCGTCAGAAGATCCGACAGAGCCTTCACCCCCGTGTCGCCGCTCTTGGTGATGTAGTAATCATTCACTGGGCGGTCATTGACCACGGCGTCCACGCCTCCCGCCTTCAACTCCATGAAGCAGTCCGCCGGTGTGTTGAGCTCCTTGACCTCAGCGCCCTCGATCTTGTGTACCTCCGTCGCGCTGGTGCTGCCGATCTGCACAGCCACCTTCCTGCCCTTGAGATCCGCAAATTTCCGGATGTCGCTGGTGCCTTCCCGCACGACGAGGGAGAGACCGGAACGGTAATAGGGATCGCTGAACAGGACCTTTGCCTGACGCTCCTCGTTGATGGTCACACCGGAAATCATGACATCGATGTTCTTTGCTTCCAATGCGGGGATCAACCCATCAAAGCCAATGTTCTGGATCTCCGCTTCGTAACCCATCTCCTTGGCGATGGCGCGGATGAGATCCATGTCAAAGCCCTGGTACTCTTTCTGAGTCTCGTCTTGGAACTCAAAGGGCGCAAAATCGACGGTGGAGCCCACCTTGAGGATCTTGCTGCCGGAGCCGGAACCCGTCGGCGCGGCGCTGTTCCCTCCGCACCCCGCAAGAGCCATGGCCGCAAAGACTGCCATAACGCACAGAGCAAAAATCTTTTTCATGAACATTCCCTCTTTCCTTCTTGCACACATAAATAAAGCCCGGAATCACTCCCGGGCTATCAGTATAACGCAATCCTTCCGATTTTTCCAGAAAAATCTTCCTTCCGCTTCAGAATTCCGCTTTTTTCTTGTTGAAGCAGTCACGGCAGTACACCGGCCGATCATTCTTCGGTTCAAAGGGAACCTCCGTCTCCTTTCCGCACTCGGCGCAGATCACCGTGTACATCTGGCGCGGCTCCCCACCATCACGGCTGCGACGGCGTTTGTCGCGGCAGTCGCGGCATCGAGCCGGCTCGTTTTCGAATCCCTTCTCCGCGTAAAATTCCTGTTCACCAGCGCTAAAGATGAACTCCTTGCCGCAATCCTTGCATACCAGTGTCTTGTCTTCAAAGTCCATGAAATAATCCCCTTTGACATAAAATACTAAATACCCCGATAGAACCAAGCCAGATCATCTTTGAGCTAACCAATGAGATATGGGGTAACAGGGTATCCGTCTATTAGTATACTTGGATTTCACAAAAAAATCAAGCAATTATCTTATGGTTTTTACTTTTTATACGACAATTTTCCTATTCAATCCATCCTCCCTCCAACAGTTCGCGATAAGCCCGTCTGGCCTTGACGTGGTCGGGAGCCAGCTTCAAAGCCTCCGAATAGTAATAGGCAGCCTCCCTCCAATGACCTTTTCTGCGAGAGATTTCTCCCATGTAAAAGCAAGCCCCCGGCAGCAGGTCAAGGGAATTGTCCTCCAACATGGCATCCCCGAAACCGCCGAGCGACGCCGCATGCCGAAGATCAAAACCCTTTTGGAAATGAGCTGCTGCCTCGTCGTATTCCTGGCAATCCCATGCGAAAAGCCCCCAGAAGAAATGATACTCCGGCACTCTGGGATAGCGCTCCACTGCTCGGATCAACGCCTCCCGCACCTCTGCGGGGGGATGCCCCGCCAAAAGAAGGGACTGAATCAAAATCGTATGGGAACGGTTCGCAAGTCCCAAGACCTCGGCCTTGCGTCGAATGGCTTCCCTGGATGCGTCGATGGCCTTCTCATACTCCCCCAGGCCATAGTAGGCATCCGCCAGATAGAGAAAGTCCTCATCCCGTCCCCGGCCTTCTTCCCGAAGCCTTTCCAGCAGCCTGAGGTTGCGCCTGGACTTCTCCTCCATCAGGGACTGGGTGTATCCCGTATGATAAATCGTGATGTCCGGAGCGTATTGGAGAACCTTCTCCTTCTTTTTCCCGTCCTCCGACACATCCGTCAGCTGCTCATGGATGCGGCCCGCATAGCGAAGCCAAGGACGGTTCCGGAAGCAGCGGAGTTCCGCGCCCCTTCCTCCCAGCTCCTTTCCCGTATCCCTATCAATGTTCACCACGCAAAAGGCAAAACCTACGACCCTTGAATCCTCCTCGTATTTCCCAAGCACGGCTCTCACCTTGGGATAGGACTCCTCGGCAAAATACTGATCCGCATCCAAAAAGAGGATCCATTCCCCCGTGGCCTTCTCCAGAGCAAAATTCTTCGCCGCCGAGAAATCATCGATCCAAGGGAAAAAGAACACCTTGGCTCCGCCTTTCCGGGCCGCTTCCACGGTCCCGTCCTCCGAGCCGGTATCCACGACGATGAGCTCGTCCGCCACCCGCTTCATGGAATCCAGCCACAGGGGAAGATTTTTTTCCTCATTCTTCGTGATGACACATGCCGAAATCTTCATGGACATTGCCTCCTATCCGTCATGTCCACGGCTT
>CAMIWP010000134.1 GCA_946402475.1 uncultured Selenomonadaceae bacterium | reverse complement strand
AAGGAGCTCCGGGCTGACATATAGCATGACAAAGGGAAATAGAATACAGGATTCAATGCCCTCGTCGGGGGCGTTCCCGCAAGGGTCATCAGGATGCTGGCCTGATGCATTAGGGCGGAGGAGAGGGTGCCAATTATGGAATTGAGAAAATTGCCCGACAAAATGACGGTCTGCAAGGTTTCGTCCGTGAGTGATATTGACCTGACAGGGGAGTTTTATTTCATCGGCAGGACAGAGGAGGAAATCTCCCTTGTGTGCAGGACAGAAGATACTCCGGAACATGCAATCGGGAGGGAGGACGGATGGCGCGGATTTCGAATCCAGGGGAATCTGGACTTTTCCTTGGTGGGGATCTTGTCCCAGATCGCAGGAATCCTCGCAGAGCAGGAAATTTCAATTTTTGCGATTTCAACGTACCATACGGATTACATTCTTGTAAAAGAAGAGGATTTTGACCACGCAATGGAAGTCTTGGCTTTGGCAGGATATGATGTGGACGAGACCATGTCGATGCATAAAAAAACAGGGAGAGGGTAGGAATATGGGCATATTGAGCGGATTGATGGGAAATGCAGCAGAAACGAGAATTGAGGACGTAAAAAAGGATTACGGCAAGCTGCTGGGGCAGAATGAGGAGATTTTGCAAGCCTACCAGTGGATCAGGGACTTGATGATCTTTACGGACTGCCGCCTGATTCTGGTGGATATACAGGGAGCAACGGGGAAGAAAGTGGACTATCATTCCATTCCCTACAAGAGCATCCGGCATTTTTCAGTGGAATCTGCCGGGCACTTCGATTTCGAGGCGGAACTGAAGATATGGGTTTCCGGCATGGGGGCAGACCCCATTGTCAAGACCTTCAGCAAGGATGCGGATGTTTACCGTGTCCAAGCGCTTCTGGCCGAATGCGTGGCAAAAAGGGGGAGTTGAGCAGAGTTTCGTTCGGCAGGAACATGAATGAATCCAATAGATTATCCCCCATCTGATGATGGGGGACAGGCAAAATTTGTTCTGCGCCATATAATCAACTTATTTTATCCCAGTTCCTAATCTTGTCGTGCCGGCGCACCGGGGGCACATGCTTATGTCACAGGGAAATGCCGGTGCGGAGCAAGCGCATGACCTGTTCTACCGTGTCAGTCATGATCTGCCGCGCATTGTCTGCGTCCATCGCTTCTTCCAGGGTGGACACTCCCCGCAGGATGGGGAAATAGGCATCGATGCCATGGGCATTGCACACTTGCGCATCTCTGGTGACGCAGCCGGAAAAAGCAAGGACGGGCTTTTTGTGTCGCTTTGCGATGCCGGCGACCCCAATGGGAGCTTTTCCCATCACCGTCTGGGAGTCAAGTCGTCCTTCTCCCGTGATCACGAGATCCGCTTCCCGCACATATTCTTCCAGTTTCGTTTCCTCCAGTACGATTCGGATGCCGGATTCCAGTACCGCATTCGTGTAGGAGAGAAAAGCGAAGCCGAGGCCGCCCGCCGCTCCTGTTCCGGGCGTATTCGGGTCGGCCTTCGGGAAGGTCTTTCGCGTCAGTTCCGCATAGTTCGCCAGCCACTTGTCCATCTCCTGGATGGAAGCGGCATCCGCTCCCTTCTGGGGGCCGTAGATCGCGCTGCATCCTTTTTCGCCGCAAAGGGGGTTCGTGACATCGCAGGCGATGCGGAACGAGCATAGGGGAAGCTCCGTCAGGACGTTCTCCAATCGGATCTGCGTCAAGTCTTTCAACCCCTCCGCGCCGAAGGGAATCTCCTTTCCGGCGCTATCCAGCAAGCCGTAGCCAAGGGCTTGAAGCATTCCGGCTCCGCCGTCATTCGTCGCGCTTCCGCCGATGCCGACGATAAAATGGCGACATCCCTTTCCTATGGCATCCCGGAGAATCTCGCCGACGCCATAGGTCGTTGCGCGGCGAGGGTTGCGTTCTCCTTCGGGAACGAGGGTGATTCCCGCTGCTGCTGACATCTCCAAGACGGCGGTCTTCCCGTCCCGAAGAATCCCATAGGTAGCTTCCACCTTATTGCCCAACGGGCCGGTGACCGTGACTTTTTGCAAGGTGCCGCCCATGCCAATGGACAACGCCTCCACCGTGCCCTCCCCGCCGTCTGCGAGAGGGCGTACCTGTACCTTTGCATGGGGATAGACCTTGAGGATTCCGGATCGGATCGCTTCCCCTGCCTCTAAGGAGGTAAGACTTTCCTTGAGAGAGTCGATGGCGACAACGATGTTCATGAAAAAACGCCTTCTTTCGCACGAGATTTTGATGTGGGGGCAGCCGTTGCGTTTGCTCCTGGTAAAATTTTAACAATCGCGTCACGATGGGTCAAGCCCGCGAAGCGTCAGAGATCATATTTTGTTCTTGGCAAAATCCGAACAATGGCGTTATAATAGGAGTGCTCGGGCGAATCAGCAACCAGGGAACGGCTCAGAAGTAACGTGGGTATCTTGCACGTCCCAATTCCCATAGGCTGTGCTATCTGTACATCTTATTTCTTGTCAGTTCCTAAATGAGAACGGAGTTGTTTACTATGCGTATTGGTTCCTTATCCACCGACAAAAGCCATATACAGTTTCTTTATCAGATCGCGGGATGGCAGCAGGACAAGGATATCTTCCGGTGGTTTTTTCAGGCGATGACTTCTGGTCTCTTCAAGATCCGGCAAGTCACCTGCCGCGATACCTGGTTGATCGAGACACAGGGGAAGGCAGCGGGGAATTTCCCGAAGGAAAGCCTCAACTCCCAGGATGCCTTCGTGAAGAAGTGCATAGAGATGGAAGGGAGCGACTATTATTTCACAGGGCAGTGCGAGAAGAAGGACGTGGTGATGGGGATCAATCTCCACGAGAAGTATATCTATTTGACTCGGCGCACGGCGGATACAGGCCTTCATGAGATCATTGAGGAGAAGTTGAAACTGGCGGAACCCGTGGAGTAAGGGTGCCCTCCGAGAAAGGTACGTATGCCGGGGCTGGAGGATTTCGATGCGTGTGACGAAGAAGATAAAGGAGCAGCAGATCGCAATACTGGAGGAAACCTATCGGGGCGTGAAGCCCGCGCTGGTCTTTCGCAATCCCTTCGAGCTTCTCATCGCGGTCATTCTTTCGGCGCAGTGTACGGACAAGCGGGTCAATGTGACGACGGAACGTCTTTTTGCCCGGGCGGCGACGCCGGAGGAGATCCTTTCCATGGGGCTCTCGGAGCTGGAGCATGAGATCCGGGATTGCGGACTTTTCCACAACAAGGCGAAGAACATTCTCGCCACCTGCAGGATTCTCTGCGAGGAATACGGCGGAAACGTGCCGGAGGATTTTGCGGAATTGCAGAAACTTCCCGGGGTGGGGCGCAAGACAGCCAACGTGGTCATGAGCGTTGCCTTCCATTATCCGGCAATCGCTGTGGACACTCATGTATTCCGGGTGGCGAATCGGTTGCGTCTTGCCGTGGGGGAGACGCCCCTGGAGGTGGAGAAGGGACTCCAGAGGGCGATCCCCAAGGAGAAGTGGTCGGAAGCCCATCACTGGCTGATCTGGCACGGGCGAAGGATCTGCAAGTCCCGTCGGCCTCTCTGCGATGAATGCCCATTGAAGGAAGTTTGTCCCGGCAGGGAGGGGAGTGCGTCATGAATATCACGTACAGAAAACCGGCTTTTGATGATATCGAGCCCATCTACAATCTCGTCATGGAATATGCCAACGACGGCGTGATGCTCCCCCGCTCCAGAAATACCCTCTATGAGACCATCCGCGACATGATCGTTGCGGTGGATGAAGAGAATCGGGTCGTAGGGGTCGGGGCCCTTCACATCATTTGGGACGAGTTGGCGGAGGTGCGCACCACGGCGGTTTCTCCCGAATCCACTCGTCAGGGCATCGGCGCGGAAATCGTGAGCCGCCTGCTGGAGGACGGAAGGTCTTTGGGGGTGAAGCGCTTCTTCACCCTGACCTATAAGCCCGGTTTTTTCCAGACCCTCGGATTTCGAACCATCACCAAGAACGAGTTGCCTCACAAGGTGTGGAAGGATTGCATTGAGTGCCCGAAGTTTCCCGATTGCGATGAGATCGCCATGGAACTGGATGAATCGGAGGGGAAAGGCGATAATACGGCAGAAGAGTTGTGGAAGGTGTAGATCACGACTGCGGGAGGCGGGAAAAGGGTGCTGACGGCAGATGTCTTCGTGAACATACCGGTGAAAAGCATTTCCAAGGCGTACACCTATCGCGTGCCAGACGAGCTCTCTCATGTGGGGATCGGCTGGCGCGTTTTTGTGCCCTTTGGGGGACGGAAGGCAGAGGGTTTCGTCCTGTCCCTGTCGGAGAAAAAGGAGAGCGGTATCGGGCTCAAGGACATTCAGGCGACGGTGGACGACGAGGCATGGTTCACGGAGGAAATGATCGCCGCCGCCAAGTGGCTCGCCGAATTTTATCTTTGTTCCCTCGGGGAAACGATGCGGCTCTTCATGCCGGGAAAAAGCGGGTTGAAGATCTCCCTGCGGTACGGGGCGAGGGAAGGCAGGGAACCTCGCGCCCTGCCGGGCATGGCAGCCTGTCGCCGGGTCTATGAGTTGCTTCTT
>CAMIWP010000133.1 GCA_946402475.1 uncultured Selenomonadaceae bacterium | reverse complement strand
ACCATTCAGATGTATAAGTTATTTCTGAACAGTTCCTTAGGCCGGGGCAGAAGATGTCCCCTACTTCTGTAAGTGGGGGTGAACATTTCAAAACAGGCGGTGAGCATATCTCCCGCCTCGTTGAAACGCGAATTGGAAGGATTTCGCCTTGCGAAATCCTGAACAATTGCGTTATAATAGACGATATGGATTTTTGAGGTATGGGAACCTTTGTTTGGCGAGGGAAGCGATTTGGAGAATCATGGAATGACGCCCCTTACGGAGAGTGGGCTTTTGACAGCGGTTACGGTCATCATGGCCCTTCTGGCGGTGTACATGCCTCTGCTGGGCATGGTGGCGGCGCTTTTGTGGGCGGTGCCCATCATTCTTTTGGTGGTGCGGCATGGGATCCGCTGGGGGGTTATGGCGGTGGCGGTGGCTGCGGTTATCATGGCCGTCCTCATCGAGCCCATGCTTTCTTTGCGGATGACGGTGTCCTTTGCCCCCACGGGGCTGATCCTGGGGTACGGGTTCCGCCGGGGGTGGTCCGGGGCCAGGGTTTTTGCAGCTACGTTGGTGGTTTCCATCCTGGCGAAGATTGCCGCCTTGGCATTGGTCTTCGCCATGACTGCCGTGAATCCTCTGGATCTTCAAAAACAGGGGATGCAGGAGTCCTTTGAGACCACCTTTGAGCTTTATGAGTCCATGGGGGTGCCCCAAGGAGACATTGACACGGCAAAGACCCAAGTATCGGAAGCCTTGGAAATGGTCAATATGCTGCTTCCTCTCATCCTCGTCCTCATGGGGCTTGTGGACACGGCGCTGAATTACCTGATTGCCGCCCGCGTCATGAAGCGGTTGGGAATCCCCGTGAGGCAGATGCCGCCCTTCAGCCAATGGCGGCTTCCTCAGGGTTTCATCTACCTCATGGGCTTCGCCCTTGTGGGGCTTTATTGGGGAGGTACCAGAGAGATCCAGCTCTTGTACGAGGTGTCCCTGAATGCCAACATGCTGGCTCTTATGGCGGGGCTGGTGCAGGGACTCTCCCTGTTGGTCTGTCTGGGGAATCATTATCATGTTTCGCTTTTGCTGAAGGGCCTTGTGGTGCTTCTCGTGTTGACCAATGGGTATCTGCTGCAGATCGTCGCCTTTACCGGGCTTTTTGACATGGCTTTCGACTATCGGCGACGCTTCGGCAGATCGAGTGGGGATTGAAGCAGAGGAGTGAATTGCATGCCGCGGAATCTGTCCGCTTGGATTGACCTTACTATCCATTTGATCGTCATGGCTGCCTTGATCGGCGTTCTTTCCTATTATAATACCTACATTGCCGTCATTGCCTTCGTGCTCTGGCTCTGTCTCGTGTCCTTCGCAAGGGAACGGTGCTATGACAGGTCCAAGCGCTTCGAGCGCTATTGCAGAAACGTCATCAGCAACATCAACGAGATGATGAACTATGCTATGGAAAACCTTCCTCAAGCGATCCTCATCGTGGATGAGGAAGGCCGCATCCAATGGACGAATCGGAGGGTTGTCGAATACCTGGGAATGAAGCCGGAGCAGGACACCGATGTGAAGGAGCTCTGGCCCGGCATGATCATCGAGCCTGTCTGGGACACGGAAGGGGAGTACGTCTTCACCGACGGGGATCGGTACTTCCGCGTGAGGCATCGGCCCGTGCGCTTGGCGGTGCACCAGCCTCAGCTCATGGCTCTTTACGTGCAGGATGTCTCGGAGTTGGAACATCTCCGCCATGATTTTCTCATGAGCCGCACGGTTCTCGTCTACATCCAGATCGACAATTTCGATGAGGTCATGCAGGGCCTCAGCGAAGCGGAACGCACAAATCTGCAGCTGGCGGTGCGCCAGCGTTTGGACGAGTGGCTGGAGAACCTTGGGGGGTTCATGCGCCGCATTTCCGAGGATCTCTATGTGGCGGTGCTGGAGCGCCAATCCCTGGATAAGGCCATGGCGGAGAAATTCGATATTCTGGACAAGGTGCGCCAGATCCAAAGTACGAACCGCTTGCCCGTGACCCTCTCCATGGGGGTTGCTGTGGCGGAGCAGCAGTCCATGGATGAGCTCGGCAGGCTGGCACAGGCGGAGCTTGATCTGGTACTGGGCCGTGGCGGCGATCAGGTGGCGGTGCTTCTGGGGGGCAAGACCCAGTTCTACGGCGGCCGCGCCAAGGCGGTGGAAAAGCATACCCGGGTCAAGGCGCGGGTGGTGGCTCATGCCGTGCGGGAAATCATGGAGGGTGCCGATGAGATCTACGTCATGGGGCATCATAACGAGGACTTTGACTGTTTCGGTGCGGCCATGGGCGTGGCAAAGATGGCCCGGCACCTTAACAAGGACGTCCACATCGTTCTCAGCGATATGAACGAAGGCATTGACAAGTTCAGCGAGCTTCTGAAGGACAAGGAGGAGTATGAGGGCATGTTCCTGAAACAGGGGAACATCTCCAACAGCACGGCTCTGAACCCGGTGCTCTTTGTGGTGGATACCCACATTCCCCATTTGACGGCGGTGCCGGATCTTCTGGAAAAGATCCCCCATGTGGTGGTCATCGATCATCATCGCCGCAGCGAGACCTTCATAAAAAATCCCCTGCTGGTCTACATCGAGCCGGCTTCCAGCTCCACCAGCGAACTGGTGACGGAACTCCTGATGTATTTCAGCGACAATCTCCTGCTTTCGCGGCTGGATGCCACGGCCCTTTACTCCGGCATCGTGGTGGATACGAAGAATTTTGCCGTCCAGACGGGGGTGCGGACCTTCGATGCGGCGGCGTATCTCAGGCGGAGCGGCGCGGATCCCGTCATGGTGCGCCACCTCTTCCGCACGGACTATGAGACTACGGTGGCTCTCGCTCAGGCAAAGGCCCGATCGGAGTACTACGAGGGCGGCCTCATCGTGACCACCTGCCCGGACATGGTTCCCAACGGGCAGGTGATCGCCGCCCAGGCAGCGGACTCCCTGCTCCGGGTGGAAAGCGTCCGCATGAGCATCGTGCTGTTCCAGCTCAAGGAGGATGTGGTGGGGGTCAGCGCCCGTTCCACGGGGGATTTCAATGTACAGGTCATCATGGAAGCCTTCGGGGGCGGCGGTCATCAGAATGTGGCCGGAGCCCAGATCAAGGGCGGGGATTTGGACTCCCTCAAGGAACAGATCGTGAAGTATGCAAGAAATTACATAGAGGAGATGACGCGGGATGAAAGTAATATTGCAGCAGGACGTTAAAAATCTTGGGAAAAAGGGGGATGTGGTGGAGGTCTCCGAGGGCTACGGCAGGAACTATCTGATCCCCCGCAAGGCGGCGGTGATGGCCAATGCGGAGAACCTCAACGTGGCGAAGGCCCAGGCCGCTTCCAAAGCCAGGAAGAAGCAGCAGGCCAGCGACGAGGCGAAGCTCATGGCAGCGCAGTTGGAGAAGGTGAGCGTCACGATTCCCGTGAAGACCGGCGAGGGCGGGAAGCTCTTCGGTTCCGTGACGGGGAAGGATGTGTCCGATGCCCTGAAGCGGGAGAACATCGACGTGGACAAGAAAAAGATCAGCATCCAGGGCGACATCACCGGGGTTGGCGAATACGAGGCTGTCATCAAGGTGCATCCGGAGGTCACGAGCAGGATCAAGGTCAATATCGTGGCTGGCTGAGTGCGTTTGCCCGAAACTGCCATGAGAGGATGACTCCCGTGGCATTTTTTTGTGGCGGAACGATGCTTGAAAGGAAGATCATCGAAATGGGTTTTTTATCCGATTTTTTCAATAAATTCCGGGGGAAGCAGCCCGCGACCCAGTATCCCATAGAGGAAGTGACGGAACTGGACCGGGAGATCGCGGCGCTCTACACCATGCTGGTGGATGTCATGGGCTCGGATCGCTTGGTGATCTTGGCGGGCAAGATGGATGCCCTCAGGTATATGCGGTCTCCGGTGCGGGGAGAGCGGGTATTGGCCCTTTGCCGTATTCTGGAGGAGAATCCGGCGCTGAACACTGTGCCGAAGGACGGGGAGATCCCGGAAATCCTCGCCGGTCTCTCGGAGCGATTGGCGGACATCATGGCCCGCCGCAGCCTTGAGGACAAGATCGAGAGGAAGATCAACGAGAAACTGGAGCAGGAGCATGAGGATTATGTGAAGGACATCCGCATGCAGGTGCTGAAGGAAGAAAAGCCCGAGGCCGAGTCCGCCCATGACGCCAAGAAACGGGAGGAATTGGAGAAGCTGGAGGAGATCCATCTCACCCAATCCGTCATGGAGCTTCTGCGCCCGAAGAAACTGGATGAGATCGTGGGACAGGAACGGGCGGTGAAGTCCCTCATGGCGAAGCTGAGTTCCCCTTATCCGCAGCATCTCCTGCTCTACGGTCCTCCCGGCGTGGGCAAGACGACGGCGGCGCGCCTCGTGCTGGAAGTGGCGAAGGAAAAGGCACATTCCCCCTTTGGTGCGAGGGCTCCCTTTGTGGAGACCGACGGGACGACTCTCCGCTGGGATCCCAGGGACATGACAAACCCCTTGCTGGGTTCCGTCCATGATCCGATCTATCAGGGGGCTCAAAAGAATCTTGCGGACATCGGCGTACCGGAGCCAAAGC
>CAMIWP010000132.1 GCA_946402475.1 uncultured Selenomonadaceae bacterium | reverse complement strand
CACCAAATCAAAAGCTTCCTTCATCTGTTCGGTAATATACAAATCTTCTTCGTAGTAATTTCTTCCTTTTGCAACATAATATAAATCTGTTAGATACAATAATTTTTTCATAACAATCGTACAGCAGAAATCCTAAAGGCCCAATTTCGCGTCGTAAATCTGAAATAAAGCTTATCCCATATTCTTCGTTTCCACTTTTTGCCTCCTCTCTACATAGGATTATAACGCAATTGTTCCCGTTTTGCCATAGGCAAAATCTTCCGATCCAAGCGTTTCAACGAGGCGCCTGCAAAAGACTTGCCGGAAGGCTACGTCACAAGAACACCGCCACCACGGAAAACCTGTACGCCCACAAAACGGAACGGATACAGGAAAGTAGCATTCAAAAAGACGTTTTGTAGTCATATTGGCAGGCACGAAAAGAAAAAACGGCGCACAGCCGCAGCCATGCACCGTATTCAAAGCCCTGTGGAATTTATTGGGAAAAAAGCTCTGTGGAAAGATAGCGCTCCCCAGTGTCGGGGAGGAGAGCCACAATCCTCTTGCCCTTGTATTCGGAACGGGAAGCAAGCTGTACGGCGGCGGCAAGGGCCGCGCCGGAAGAGATGCCCACCAGGATGCCCTCCGCCCGGGCAAACTGGCGGCTGTACCGAAAGGCATCCTCATTGGGGATGGGAAGGATCTCGTCGTAAATCCCCGTATCCAGCGTGTCCGGCACAAAGCCCGCGCCGATGCCCTGGATCTTGTGGGCTCCGGCGGTTCCCTTGCTGAGGACGGGAGAGGACTCCGGCTCCACCGCCACGATCCGGACCGTTCCGTTTTGCTTCTTCAGGAACCTGCCCACACCGGTCAAAGTGCCCCCCGTGCCCACTCCAGCCACGAAGGCATCCACCCTGCCGTTGGCGTCCCGCCAGATCTCCGGGCCGGTGGTAACCTCGTGGATCTCGGGATTGGCCGGATTGGTGAACTGGGAAGGGAGAAAAGCATTCGGCGTTTCCCCGGCCAGTTCCTTTGCCTTCTCGATGGCACCCTTCATCCCCTTGCTGCCCTCGGTGAGGACGATCTGTGCGCCGTAGGCCTTCAGGAGATTCCTTCGCTCCACACTCATGGTCTCCGGCATGGTGAGGATGGCCTTGTACCCGCGAGCAGCGGCGAAGCTGGCGAGGCCGATGCCCGTGTTGCCGCTGGTGGGCTCGATGATGACGGACCCCTCCCTCAGCTTCCCTTCCTTCTCGGCCCTTTCGATCATGGCCTTGGCAATGCGATCCTTGACGCTGCCCGCCGGATTGAAATACTCCAGCTTCACCAGAAGATCCGCCTCCAGACGGTTCTCCCTCGCAAAGTTTCCCGCCCGAAGCAAGGGCGTATTTCCGATGAGTTCCGTGACGCTCTGAAAAATCCGTTCCATGCGAAATACCCCCTCCCGTCACTGCTTCACGGCGGCAAAGCCGGCTTCCAGGTCGGCGATGATATCGTCGATGTGCTCCGTACCGATGGAGAGCCGTATCGTGCTCTGGCTGATCCCCTGATCCGCCAGTTCCTCATCCGTCAACTGGGAGTGGGTGGTGGTGGCCGGATGGATCACGAGGCTCTTCACATCCGCCACATTGGCCAGAAGTCGGAAGACCTTGAGATGGTCGATGAACTTCCAGGCCGCTTCCTTTCCGCCCTTGATCTCAAAGGTGAAGATAGAGGCGCCCCCCCTGGGGAAATACTTCTCGTAAAGGGCATGGTCGGGATGATCCGGCAGAGCGGGATGATTCACCTTGCTCACCAGAGGATGCTTGCTGAGGAAGTCCACCACCTTCCCGGCGTTCTCGGCATGACGTTCCAGCCGGAGGGAAAGGGTCTCCACCCCTTGCAGCAGCAGGAAGGCATTGAAGGGTGAGATCGCCGCTCCCATGTCCCGGAGCAGAATGGCGCGGATGTAAGTGACAAAGGCCGCCGGGCCCGCCGCATCGCAGAAAGACACTCCGTGGTAGCTGGGATTGGGCTCCGCAATGCCCGGATACTTGCCCCCGGTCTTCCAGTCAAATTTGCCCCCCTCCACGATGATGCCGCCGAGAGTCGTGCCGTGGCCCCCCAGGAACTTCGTCGCCGAATGGACCACGATGTCCGCACCGTGCTCTATGGGGCGAATCAGGTAGGGCGTGCCGAAGGTATTGTCGATGACGAGGGGCAGCCCGTGACCGTGAGCGATCTCGGCAATGGCGTCGATGTCCGGAATGTCGCTGTTGGGATTGCCCAAGGTCTCCAAATAGACGGCCCGGGTGTTTTCCCGGATGGCTCCTTCCACTTCCCTCAAGTCATGGGCGTCCACGAAGGTGGTTTCCACTCCGTACTGGGGCAGGGTATGGGCCAGGAGGTTGTAGCTGCCCCCGTAGATGGTCTTCTGGGCCACGATGTGCCCGCCCTCCGCCGCCAACGCCTGGATGGTATAGGTGACGGCTGCCGCCCCGGAAGCCACCGCCAGAGCCGCTGAGCCTCCCTCCAGGGCAGCCACGCGCTTCTCCAGCACATCCTGGGTGGAATTGGTCAGGCGCCCGTAGATATTGCCTGGATCGGCAAGACTGAAGCGATCGGCGGCGTGCTGGCTGTTTCGGAACACATAGGATGTGGTTTGGTAAATAGGCACCGCTCGGGCATCCGTGGCCGGATCCGGCTGTTCCTGCCCCACGTGCAGCTGCAGGGTTTCAAATTTGTACTGGCTCATGGTAACGTCTCCCTTCTCCTTCGCAAAAGAGCTTCAGAAGCCACTCGCAGGGAACCGCTTCTGAAGCTCCGGCTCTCAAGTCCATGAAATACATCCGTCATCACGGGCATGAACCCATGGTACATCACAAAACCTATCATGTCAATAGGTTTTGTTTTTCTTCCGAAAAATCTTCCTTTCGGCTGCGGCAGGGACGCTGTCAGTCCTTGTCGCATCCAAAGACGATTCCCGCCGCCTTTCTCGCCTTTTCCACGGTTTTCATCACCGCCCGTGACACGTCCAGCCCCTTCCTCATGGCGTCGTAGTCCCCCGCCGCATAGACTGCGGCGAAGTCCTTGAACTCCTGCACCATCCGGTGGGAATAGCGGTTCAGCTCGTACCGGGCGACGCTTCCCGTGCCCCGCAGGGAAACCTCGAAGCTCTTCAGCTCATTGGGAGCGCCCAGCACCCTGATCCAGCCCTTCTCCCCCTGGACGGTGATGAAGCCGGGACTGTCCGAATCCTTTGCCCCCAGGGCAAGGGCGGTAAAATCCGGGTACTTCAGGAGGAGCATGCCGGAGGTGTCGATGCCGTTGAAGCCGATGTTCGCTTCATAGGTCGCGTCCACGGGCGCGCCGAAAAGCCCAAGGATGAAATTGACATTGTAGATGTTGATGTCGTAAAGGGCCCCTCCGGAACGCTCCGGGTCAAAGGCGGGAAGGACCTCCCCCTTCAAGTAGCGATCATAGCGGCTGGAATACTGGGAATAGTTGGCCGTCACCGCCCGGACCCTCCCAAGATCCGGCAGCGCCTTCTTGATGGCCTCGAAATTGGGCTGGTGCAGAAGGGTCACCGCCTCGAACATGTACAGCCCCCCGGCCAGGGCCAGCTCCGCCAATTCCTCTGTCTCGAGCACCGTGGAGGCAAAGGGCTTCTCCATGATGACGTGCTTCCCCGCCAGAAGAGCCTTCTTTGCGTATTCGTAGTGGACGCTGTTGGTAAGGCCCACGTAGACGAACTCCGCTGCGTCCTCCCGCAGGAGCTCGTCATAGTCCGTATAGACCTTGCCGATACCGTATTGACGAGCAAGTCCCTCCGCCGTCTCCCTGCTGCGAGGACGGGCAAAGATCGCCGTGACCTCTGTCTCCGGCACTTCCTTGAGGGCGGGAAGCGCCCCCTCCTTCACAATAAATCCGGTACCCAAAATCGCCAATTTCATGTTCCATCACTCTCCCGATTCCCCAATGGTGCTTTTCCCCTGCTCCCCTTTCCCGCGAAAGGGCAGACCTTCCGGGCGATGGGAAACATCCCCCGCGCTTTCTTATTCTCCATGGGCTGCCCTTTTTCCTCCCGTTCGGAAGGGAGTTACCTCCGAGGAACCATTCCCGCATCCCGGGAGAAGGTTGCACCACATTTCCACTTGGTCGAGCCAACTTGGTCGACATCTACGATTGCAGCCACCGGAAGTCTACTGAGGAATTTTGCTTTAGCAGGAGTGACCGTCATGGTTGTAGAATTATGATTAAGCAGGAAAAGAGTGTTGCCCATGAGGAAGGTACGCATCACGGTCATGCGGAAGTCCCGCTACCCGGACCCGATAGAGAAATACGAGAATCTCATCGGATACCCCTGCGACATTGCAGAAGAGCAAGTATTCATCGTGAACGGCTGGCAGCGTCCTGAAGGGTTGTGCGAGAGCGCATGAGAGTCTATGTCCCCATTCGTCATGGAGCTTGCCCACGGAACAGAGGGCCTCTGCGATGGTTGGATGAGGAGGAACTTTCATGGATTTCAAAGAGTTGAAACTTGAGATATTCATTCCAGAATCCCACTTGTCCGTTTTGCGCTTGGCACTCCAGTCCGTCGGAGCCGGTCGGCTCGGAAATTACGATTCCTGCTTGGCCTGCAGCAAGGTGATGGGTTCGTGGCGACCACTCC
>CAMIWP010000131.1 GCA_946402475.1 uncultured Selenomonadaceae bacterium | reverse complement strand
GCTTTCTTCCCTCCAGTTCCCCGATGAGCTGGCAGGCCCGTATCTTCGGAGCGCCGGAAAGGGTCCCTGCCGGAAGGACAGCCGCGATGGCATCCAACGCATCGTACTTGGGAGCGATCTTTCCCCGCACGGTGGAACCGATGTGCATGACATGGGAGAACCTCTCTATGACCCGCAGCTTCTCCACCTGCACCGTCCCGAACTCGCTGATTCTTCCCAAATCGTTCCGCCCCAAATCCACCAGCATGTTATGCTCTGCCAATTCCTTCTCATCAGCCAGAAGTTCCTCCGCAAGCCTTCGATCCTCTTCCTCGGTTTTCCCCCGTGGTCGCGTTCCCGCCAGGGGGAAGGTATGGAGAATCCCATCGGTGAGCTTTACAAGGGTCTCCGGCGACGCCCCGGCCACCTCCACATCGAGCCCCGCAAAGTAGAACATATAGGGCGACGGATTGATGGTGCGGAGCTGTCGATAGGTATCCAGCAAACTCCCCTCAAAGGGTGCGCTCAAACGATTGGAAAGAACCACCTGAAAGATGTCTCCCTCCTTGATATGATGCTTTGCCCGCTCCACCATCCGGCAGAATTCCTCCTGTCGGAAGAGGGGCCTGACCTCCCCGGTGATGTGCCCCGGCTCTTCTTGTCCCTTCGCCCCGTTCCTGAGCAGATCTGCCAGTTTCTTCAGCTCCCGTTCTGCCTTGGGATACTCCTCCTCCACATTCCCCAAGGCCATGTTGACGATCAGGAGGATTTTCTGCCGCACGTGGTCAAAGGCGATCACCTTGTCAAAAAGCATGAGGTCAACGTCCCGGAAATTCTCCCTGTCCTCCACGGGAACCGCTGCCTTCGGCTCGTTGTAGCCAATGAAGTCGTAGGCAAAATAGCCCACCAGCCCCCCGGTAAAGGTGGGCAGCTCCGGAAGACGAGGACTGCGGTACCGGGAGAGGATCTTCCGAATGGCCTCTTTCGGATCCCGGGTCTCCCCGGCTCCGTCCCCCGCCCTGAAAACTCCCCCGGTACAGGTGATCTCCATTTTCGGCTCATAGCCGAGGAAGGTGTACCTGCCCCACTTGTCCCCCGCCTTGGCGGATTCCAACAGAAAAGCATGCCTGGATGCGTGCTTGAGGATGCGCAGCGCCTCTATGGGTGTGATGAAATCAGAGAGCATTTCCCCGCAAAGGGGAAGGACATCGTATTGCCCCATTTCCCCTATGCGCCTTGCCTCCGCTGCATCTGGATAAATCTTCACGGAATGACCTCCTTCCGACTACTTCCCTCGAACCAAAAAAGAAAAACGCCCTTGACAGAATGAAACCATTCCATCAAGGACGAATAGATACAAGATACATTCTCTATACGGGCATCATTGCCGTTATCTCCGCTTCAACGGTGCATACTGTGAAATTGAGTTAAGTGTAGCAACTCGCCTTCCCCTTGTCAAGAAAAATTTCTTTTCAGCATTCCGGCATCTCTCCCGGAATATCCATGATGGCCTCTGTGCCGCGCTGTCCTGTGCGGATACGAACGGCATCCGACAGCTCGTACACGAAGATCTTTCCGTCCCCCATCTCTCCCGTCCGAAGAATCTTCTGCGCCGTTTCCAGCACCTTTTCCACGGGGATTTCGCAGACCACGGTTTCCAGCTTGATCTTCGGAACCAGATTGATGTCGTAAGAGCGTCCGCGATAGACCTCCTTGTGGCCCTTCTGCAGACCACAACCGTAGACCTGGCTGACCGTCATCCCCAGCACACCGATGGCGTTCAGCGCCTCCTTGAGTTCCTCCAGCTTGCTCGGTCGCGTGACGATCTCTATCTTCGTAATCTTCATTGCCTCTTTCGCTCCCTTCACCATGCCGCATGATGCTGCAAATTCGAAGCCGTCTCCGGCTCAGGAACCGTAAAGGAGGGCGCTCCCGTAAAGACCGCTGCCGCATAGCCACGCTCGCCGTGCTCCACCAGGTCAAGTCCCGCGATCTCCTCCGATTCGTCGGCACGAACCTCCACGAACCGCGCCACAATCTTGTAGAGCACATAGGATCCGGTTACAGCCAGTACATAGGCCGCGACCACCGAGATCACCTGCGCTGCAAGCAAGTCCGTCCCGCCGTAGAAGAGTCCGTCCGCCCCGCCGGGATTCACCGATTTCGTCGCCCAAAGCCCGGTGGCAATGGCGCCCCAGGTTCCGCCAATGCCGTGGACGCCAAAGGCATCCAGAGAGTCATCGTAACCGAGACGCTCTTTCAGAACCGCAACCGCCGTATAACATACCATTCCACCCACCAGGCCAATCACAATGGCGGGAAGAGGTTCCACAAAGCCGGCGGCAGGCGTGATCGCCACCAGACCCGCTACGCAGCCGGAAACCGCGCCCAGGATCGTCGGCTTGCCGCCCCGCACCCATTCGGGAAGGAGCCAGCCCAGAACCCCCGCTGCGGCCGCAGCCTGGGTCACCACAAAGGCATTTGCCGCCAGCTCGTTCGCTCCCAGAGCGCTGCCCGCATTGAAACCGAACCATCCGAACCAAAGGATTGCCGCGCCCAATACCGTCATGGGAAGATTATGGGGCACCATTGCCGTTTTTCCGTAGCCGCGGCGTTTGCCCAGAAGAATACAAAAGGTCAATCCGGAAACGCCGGACAGGATATGGATGACCAAGCCCCCCGCAAAGTCCAATGCGCCGAGCTGGGCAAGAAAGCCACCGCCCCAGACCCAGTGCGCCATGGGATTGTATATGAAGACCGCCCAGAGCAGCATGAGCAGCGCAAAGGCCCCAAAGCGCATCCGTTCCGCAAAAGCCCCCGTGATAAGTGCCGGAGTGAGAGCCGCGAACATGCACTGGAAAGCCACAAAGGCCAATTCCGGGATCGTCGCGCCATCCATGGCCTTGAAGCCCACGCCGGAGAGGCCCAGCTTGCTGAGATCGCCGATCCAGCCCTGCACGTCCGGGCCAAAGGCCATTGTATAACCGAGCAGAACAAATTCAACGGAAATCATGGCAAGGATGAAAAAACTCTGCATGATGGTGGCAAGGACGTTCTTGCTGCGAACCATGCCCCCGTAAAACAGTGCCAACCCAGGCGTCATGATGAAGACGAGGGCTGCGCTGACAAGCACCCATGCCGTGTCTCCCGCATCGATGGCCTTCCCCGGCTCCGCCGCCATGGCAACCGGCATCGCCAGCAGGGAAACCATCACCGACAGCGGGACGGAAATTCTCTTTCTCATAAAGATCACCCTTCCTGCGACGAAAAACGGCGTCCGCGAAAAGAGAGCATGCTCTCTTTCCGCAAGACGCCGTTGTCTCGCCGATGACAGATTGTACGTGCCCAACAGGGAAAAACAAAAGCCTACGCAAACCCATTCCGTCTGCATAGGCTCCATTGCCTTTCTTCTGTTGACAATGTTCATTTTACGGGATCGGCACGCGCTTGTCAATAGGCAGAGATTGTATACATGACCCCTTCATTTCTTCATGCCCTGCTCCATCGCCTCCTGCCGGAGAACCGAGGGAGCCAGTTGCTTGTAGAGCAGATCCGCGATGCCGATCCCACCGGACTCGGCGGTCTTCTTCATGAGCTCCGTGTCCCGCATGTCCTCGAAGATGCTCATGGCATTGGATTTCCCGAACATGGGACTGTCGGGGACGGTCTTCCGCATCTCCCGGAACATCATCTGGAGAAACATGGTCTCAAAGCCCTTGCAGGCTTCCTTGAGTTCCTTGTCCCGTGCGCTGATGCTCTCGCCGTTCACCACATGGCCCGCGCCGTAGCCCTTCATGGCCTTGCGCTCCGCATCCTTGAGCATCCGGGAGAACTGGGCCTCGCCTGCGGCAAACTTAGCGGAATCGTAAGTGTTGTTGGGCGTTGCGCCCGTGCCTGCCAACGGTTGGATCACCTTCCCACGCTCCTTTCCGATCAGATGACTTCCACATCGGCATGAATGGCGCCCGCCGCCTTCATGGACTGGATGATGGATATAATGTCCCTGGGGGTTGCGCCCACGGTATTCAATGCACCCACGATGTCGCTGATATTGGTGGAGGGAGGCAGGACAATGGTCTTTGCCTCGTCCTCCGTGGCCTCCACATCCGTGTTCGACGTCTTCACAGCACGCCCCAAAGTGAAGGGAGCCTGGACCGCATCCTCCTCCGTGGCAACCCTGATGCTGATGCCGCCCTGGGTGATGGCGCACTCGTCCACCGTCACATTTCCCCCCATGACAATGGTTCCCGTGCGCTCATTGAGAACCACCTTGGCGATATTGTCCGGGAGAATGGGGAGTTCCTCGATGCTGGCCACGAAATCCACCACATTCCTCCTGAAACGGGCGGGAATACTGATGTCCACCCGCCCGGGGTTCGTGGCCCTCGCGATGCTTCCGTACTGGGAGTTCACCGCCGCAGCCACCCGGGAGGCCGTGGTGAAATCCGCCTTGGACAGGGAAAGGCTGATGTTGCCGTTGGTTCCCAAATCATCCTCCACGGTGCGCTCCACGATGGCAGCGTTGCCCACGCCGCGGTAGTTGATATTGTTCACCTGCTGGTTCAGAGTCTCCAGCAGGATATCCACAAAGATGGTGCCGCCGAACTGTCCGTTCACCTGGAAGGGGCAGACGGCAGAGGTGACCAATTTGC
>CAMIWP010000130.1 GCA_946402475.1 uncultured Selenomonadaceae bacterium | reverse complement strand
ATTCGGGGGAAAGGCCGGGGCGATCTGAAAGGCCCCTGTCCCGTATGCTCCGCAAGCCGCCGAGAAGCTTATGAGGATGCCGCCGAAGAGGAGAAGGGCCATCCAGGTTTGAACCCGGGCAGCCAGCGCAGAGCTTCTCATGCAGACGAAGCCGAAAACGTATATGGCAAAGAGGGCCAGGAGGATCTCGCCGAGATAGACGTCAAAACCCGCCACCTGATAGTGGAAGCCCACCTGGAAGGTGCTGCCCAGAATGTTGCGGAATACCAAGGGGAGGGCCGAGGCATTCGCCCAGATGATGGCGATGAAGACCAAGAGCAGGTACCATGCCCCGAGAAAGCCGTGATCATACCCCAAGACCTTCTTGACGAAGGTATAGGTGCCTCCTGCATCCGGGTAGCGGTTCATCATGTAGTAATAGTTGTAGCCAATGACCAGCATGACCATCGCACCAAGGGTCATGCCCAGGACAACGCCCAAGGGCCCGGCGATGGGCAAAAAGACGGTCCCGGGCATCACAAAGGCTCCCCAACCCACGGCGCAGCCAAAGGCCAAGGCCCAGGCCGCCAGGGGGGACAGATAGGGCTTCAGCCTGCCTTGGGGGTGGGCGGAGCCTGTGTTTTCTTCGATATCCATGAAGAAGATCTCCTTTATTTTGCGAATCATTAATTATAGATATGCTTCGACAAAAAAAAGAGATTTCCTGCGAAGGGGATTGTGATTGTATAAATTTCAGAATACATGCAACGGAATAGCGGAACAGCGAAGGAAGATCCCTCCTATGGCGAAATCTGAACAATTGTATGGAAATGCTCCCATGGGAAAGAGGGAAATCGACACGGGAAGGCGAATTTTATTAGGACAGAGGTAATGTGCGACGTATGCGAGGCGATGTTCATGATACAGAGAACCTATGAAGTGATGCTGGAGGGGGAGCATGACCTCCTGGCATCCTGGGCCCAGGGCAGGGCCGTCCTGAAGAAGATCCGGGAGGATCCCCATTACGAGTCGGCCAGTTGCGTCTACGTCAGGCTGCTCTTCGGGAATGTGGCGAGGGATCGGGCAGCGAAGGCGGCGGAGTATGTCCAGAGTGCGCTTCCCCGGGCCCATGTGGCGGGCATGTCCTTGACCCTTTTCGCCCAGGGGAACCAGGACAAGGTCTTTGTGCGGCTCTCCGTCATCTACTTTGAGAGGGCCAGGGTTTCCCTGTTGGCCCACGGGCAGGACATGGACTGCTGCGCCACCGCGGGAAGGGAACTGGGGAAGAGGATCGCCGCCATGAAGGACGTGAAGGCGGTGGAGGTCTTGGTGACGGGAGGCATCCATGTGGATGTGTCGAAGTTCCTCGCGGGAGTCACCGAGGGCAACGAGTCCGTCCCCTTCTTCGGCGCCGTGGCCGGAACCTTTGAGGTGACGGGAGGAAAGGAGAATTTCAACATCTTCCACATCGCCGGTGGAGATGTTTCCAAGTTCCCGGAGGACCGAGGCATCGTCCAATACGTCATTGGGGACGCCAAGGTGCGGAGCGGCGCCGTGCTGGCGGTGTTCGCGGGAGAAGACCTCCATGTGCGGGCGGACTACATCATGGGCTGGAAGCCCCTGGGCAGGGAGCTGGAGGTGACGGAGAGCGACGGAGACAACTGCGTGGTTCGCATCGACAATATGCCCGCCGCGGAGATCTATCACCGCTATCTCAATGTTCACACCGACGATAAGTTCCTCTTCAACATCTGCGAGTTTCCCCTGATGGTGGAGCGCAACGACTGCCTTATGGCCAGGGTTCCCCCCTGCTACGACGATGACGGGCGGTTGTACTTCAACTGCGACATCCGGCAGGGAGAGAAACTGCACCTGAGCTACGGGCATCCCCAGGAGATACTTCGGGAGACTTGGCACGCCAGCGAGGAGATGCGCTTTTTCTCCCCGGAGAGCCTTTGGTTCTGCGCCTGCGGCAACCGTGCCTTCTTTCTGAAGGAGAATGCGAAGGTGGAGATCGACGATTATGCCCGCATCTGTCCCGACCTGTCCATCAGCAACGGTCAGGGGGAGATCTACGTCCACGAGGGAAAGGGCGGCATGCTGAACACGGCCTTGGTGGTGGTGGGCATGAGGGAAGGGGAGCCGGAGGCACTCCCCCAGGCAGTGGACATTTGCAACTGCCCCTACAGCCAGCCCAGCCAGATCATTCCCCTCTCCACCCGCTTGGCCACCTTTTTGGATGTTACGGCCAGGGATCTGAAGGAGATGGCCATTGAGGCGAAAAAGGCCAGCGTGGCCAAGTCCCAGTTCCTCTCCAACATGAGCCACGAGATCCGCACCCCCATCAACGCCGTCCTCGGCATGGACGAGATGATCCTGAGGGAGTGCAAGGACAAGACCATTCTGGAATACGCGGAAAACATCCGCCTGGCGGGGAACAATCTGCTGAGGCTGGTGAACGACATTCTGGATTTCTCGAAAATCGAGGCGGGAAAGCTGGAGATCCTTCCCGTGGAGTACGCCCTGAGCTCTGTCCTGAACGATCTGGTGAACATGCTCCAGACCCGGGCGGAGAAGAAGGGGCTGCACTTCGTGGTGCAGGCGCCGGAGGACATCCCGAGCATTCTTTTCGGGGATGAGATTCGCATCAAACAGGTCATCACGAACATCCTGACCAATGCCGTGAAATACACGGAAAAGGGGACGGTGACCCTTTCCCTGAGCTACGAGAAGGGGGAGGGAGAGGAGATCCTCCTGCGGGTCAGCGTCCGGGA
The DNA here is from genome assembly GCA_946402475.1 of uncultured Selenomonadaceae bacterium. The sequence goes on along the minus strand of CAMIWP010000130.1, from coordinate 1,898 downwards.
CACGGGCATCGGCATCCGGGAGGAGGACATCGAGAAGCTGTTCAATGCCTTTGAGCGCATCGAGGAGAAGCGGAACCGGGCCATCGAGGGAACGGGGCTGGGAATGAACATCACCCAGCGGCTCCTGGATCTCATGGGGTCGAAGCTGGAGGTGTCCAGCGTCTACGGAGAAGGTTCTGTCTTTTCGTTTGCGGTGGCGCAAAAGGTCATGAACTGGGATCCCATGGGGAATTTCGAGGATGCCTATCACCGCATGCTGGACCGGCGTGCGGAGTACAAGGAATCCTTCACGGCGCCAAAGGCGAAGATCCTGGTGGTGGACGACACGGTGATGAACATCACCGTGATGAAGGGGCTCCTGAAGCAGACCAAAGTCCAGATCGACACGGCGGAAAGCGGCTACGAGTGCCTTCACATGGTCACGAAGGAGCACTATGACATCATCTTCCTCGACCATCGCATGCCGGGCATCGACGGCATCGAGACCCTGCACCGCATGAGAGATCTGCCGGGGAACCTCAACTCGGACACCCCGGTGGTTTCCCTCACGGCAAACGCCGTGTCCGGGGCGAGGACCATGTACATAGAGGCGGGATTCCAGGACTATCTGACGAAGCCCATCAACAGCGCGCACTTGGAGAATTTGATGGTGAGATACCTGCCCAAGGACAAGGTGATCCTTGGAGAGGTTTCCGAGGAGCCGACGGAGGCGCCGGGAGAGGACGGGGGAATCCCCCGGTGGCTGACGGAGGTGGAGGGACTGGATACGAAGGAGGGGGTCGTCCACTGCGGCACGGCGGAGACCTATCTGGGAGCGCTGACGGTCTTTGCCGAGGCCATCTCTTCCGGAGCGGATGAGATCGAAAGGTATTTCCGGCAAAAAGACTGGAAGAGCTACACAGTGAAGGTTCACGCTCTCAAGAGCACCTCGCGGATCATCGGCGCCAAGGAGCTTTCCGAGCGGGCGCGGCGCTTGGAGGATGCGGGGAACAGCGGCTATCTGGAGGAGATTGTCCAGAGCACTCCGCCCCTTCTCGCCCTTTACCGCAGCTACGGGGAGAAGCTCGCCCCCCTTCTGGCTCCCAAGGAGGACGGGGAGGAAAAGCCCGAGATGGAGGAGGCGGAGCTTCGGGAGGCCTTCGACACCCTGCGGGAGATCGCGGCGACCTTTGACTACGACAACCTGAAATTCCTGCTGGACTCCCTGGCGGATTACCGCCTGCCCAAGGAAGCGGAGAAAACGTACCTGGCCGTCAAGGAAGCGGCCCGCCTGCCCGATTGGGACAAGGTGAGGGAGGCGCTGGGCGCGGGATGAGGGCGGCGCTATGACAGGGCAGATCCTAAAATTAGAGTATTTTGCCTATGGCAAAACTTGAACCATTGCGTTATACTATATAGAACGACACAAGGAGGTGCTGGATATGGGAGATATGACGATTGCGGCGATGTCTGTAGCGATGCATCAGTCACAGGCGCAGCAGGATCTTGGCATCGGCGTCATGAAGATGGCCATGGATACGGAGATGGCTGCCTTGGGAGAGCTCATGGAGGACATGACGGGGATGAGCTTGGATCCCAATCTCGGCGGCACGGTTGACCTTATGGCATGAGATGCGCCGCACCGAAGGACGGCGGCCCCTCCGACGGGAGATGTTCCCGTCGGAGGGGCGTTTTCTTTTGGCGAAAAAAACTTTTGACTTTTTGACTATTTGCTCTTGACTTTTTGTCCTTGTCATTGTATTATTCTAGATACAGATTAGCACTCGATGAAATAGAGTGCTAACAGCAGGAGGCGCAGGTTTCTTTCGGGGGTGTGATGATGATTGATGAGAGAAAGCAGCGAATCCTGCAGGCGATCATTGATGATTACATTTCATCGGCAGAGCCGGTAGGCTCCC
>CAMIWP010000129.1 GCA_946402475.1 uncultured Selenomonadaceae bacterium | reverse complement strand
AAGAAATAAAACGACTTTATAAAGTGCGGAGGGGATTTCTTGGACCTAGTGCCGATCTTGTTTAAGCTGTTTGTTGTGGCCTTTCTTATCTTTATGAATGGTTTTTTTGTGGCGGCGGAGTTCGCCTGTGTCAAGATACGTCCTTCCCGTTTGGAAACCCTGATCCAAGAGGGAAACAAGCGGGCGAGGTACGCAAAGGAACTCACGGATCATCTGGACGCTTCTCTTTCCGTGACCCAGTTGGGCATCACCCTTGCCTCCTTGGGACTTGGCTGGGTGGGAGAGCCTTTTGTTTCCATGCTGATCCTTCCGATTACATCTGCGATAGGGCTGGATGACAGCATCGGACACACGATCTCGCTGATGTTGGGTTTTGCCATCATCACGGCCATGCACATCATACTGGGAGAGCTGACGCCGAAATCCATGGCAATCCAGGACGTGGAGAGTATCGTCTTGGCCGTGGCTCTTCCCATGCTCATTTTCGAGCGCATCATGCATCCCTTTGTCTGGCTTCTGAACCATATGGCCAACTGGGTTCTTCGGCGTCTGGGCTTTCAAGGGGCAAGCGAGGGGGAGGAGGCCCACACGGAGGAGGAGATCCGGCTTCTGATGGAAGAAAGCCATCGGCAGGGCCTCATCGACGATACGGAAGTGGACTTCGTGGATAATGTATTCGATTTCACGGAGCTCAATGTGCGGGAAATCATGGTTCCACGCACGGATATGGTCTGTCTCTATCTGGAGGACAGTCTGGAGGAGAACCTGGAGATCATCATGGAGGAGCAGCTCACCCGTTATCCCCTGTGCCGAGAGGATAAGGATCACATCATCGGCTTCCTACATGTGAAGGATCTCATGAAGTATCTTTACAGCGGCAAGCGGCCCAATATCCGCAAGCTGGCAAGGAAGGCTCTGGTCGTGCCCGAGAGCATGGATGTGAGCGTACTTTTGAAGACCATGCAACAACGGCGCTCCCAGCTTGCCGTGGTGGTGGACGAATACGGCGGCACGGCGGGCATGGTGACCATCGAGGACATCGTGGAGGAGATCGTGGGAGACATCCAGGACGAGTTTGATGAGGAGCGCCCCATGGCGGAGGTCCGGGGAGGCAATGTCTATTCCTTGGACGCGAAGCTGCTTCTGGAGGAATTGGAGGACGTTCTGGAAATCGAGATCGAGGACGAGGATGTGGACTCCGTGGGGGGCTGGCTCAACGACCAGATCGGGGGTGACCCCAAAGTGGGCCAGATGGCAGCCTACGGAGGGAATCTCTTCTACGTGGAGGAAGTGGACGGTGCGAGGATCACCCGCGTCCTGGTAGCCCTCGCCCGGGAGTTGCAGGAGGAACATGAGGAGATTGACGGAAGAGGGGCGGAGGGTAAAATTTCTCTTTGATCTGGACGGAACGATCACAAAGGAGGAAACCCTGCCCCTCATAGCGAAGCATTTCCATGTGGAGGCGGATATTGATCGGCTGACACGGGAGACGGTGGAGGGAAAGGTGCCTTTTGAGGAATCCTTTGCCCATCGGGTGCGGATCCTGGGACAATTTCCCGTGGACGAGGTATCCGGGCTTTTGGGGGACGTGGAACTGCACCCCATGATGGTGGATTTTATCCGGGGAAACCGTGCGGTCTGCCGCATCGTCACCGGGAACCTGTTCTGCTGGATCGGGAAGCTGGTACAAAGGCTTGGGTGCGGTTGTTACGCTTCCCAGGCAGAGGTTCGGGACAATCGCGTTGCGGCGCTGTCTTCCATCCTTCGCAAGGAGGAGGTCGTTCGACGACTGACGGAGGAGGGGTGCAAGGTGGTGTTTTTGGGCGATGGGAACAACGATATTGAGGCCATGCGCCTGGCGGATGTCTCCATTGCCGCAGCTCTTACCCACAGACCGGCGGAGGGGGTGCTTTCGGTGGCGGATTACGTGGCTGTGGATGAGAAGGAGTTATACGAGCGGCTGAATCGGTTGCTTCTGAAGGAATAAAGAAAAAGGAGAGAGGAACCATGGCATTTGACCGAAAGAAATTTCAATCCATTATCGATGAATTTACCGTTGACGGCGGTCGCCTGCGGGAGATCGCGGCGAATTTCCGGCAGGATCTGAAGCTCGGGTTGTCGTCGCCGGAGGATTCTTCTCTGCGCATGCTCAAATCCTACGTGGGGCTTCCTACGGGCAAGGAAAAAGGAGAATATCTGGCTCTGGACTTTGGTGGCACCAACGTGCGTGTGCTGCGTATCCGCCTGGAGGGGGCCGGGAAATATGAGGTTGTGAAGAAGGTGGCAAAACCTCTTCGTGTGGAGGGGGAATACGATTATGTGGGAGCCGGCGCCAAGGCGGAAGAGATGTTCGATTTTCTGGCGGAACTGATCGATGAGGCCGTAGGCGGGGATCATGGGACGAAATTTCTCTTGGGACATACGTTCTCTTTTCCATCGGAGCAGACGGATCTCTACAACGCAAAACTCATCATTTGGACCAAGGAATTCGCCACGGCGGGCGTCGAAGGCAAGGTGGTGAATGATCTTCTGAAGGAAGCCCTCAATCGCAGGGGTATCCAAAATGTGGAACCCGTGGCTGTCATCAATGATACCGTGGCGGTGCTTCTTTCGGCGGCCTATAAGCAGGATCACGTCTACATCGGCTCCATTTACGCCACGGGGCATAATACTTGTTATCTGGAGCCTTATGCCGATGCGGCAGAGGCGCCGATGATTTTGAATCTGGAATCCGGCGGTTTTTCAAAGTTGGCGCCGAATCGCTACGACAGCATTCTGGACGAGGCATCGGAGAAGCCGGGAGAACAGCGGCTGGAGAAGATGGCTTCGGGGCGCTACATGGGAGAACTTTTCAGCATGACATTGGGGTCTCTTTTCGAGGAGGAAGGGAAACCTTACGGATTTACCAGCATCGATATGTCTGGCATCATCGGCGATGCCAGTGAGGATCTCGGGGAGGTGGCCTCCATCGTGTCGGGCAGGACGGGACGGATGCCGGATGGGGCTGAGCGCAGGGATATCCAGAAGCTGGCAAGCACCATCCTGAACCGTTCTGCCCGCCTCGTGACAGCTACCTTTGTGGGCATCATCTGGCAGCTTGCCGGGAAAGGCGACGTGACGGAGCAGCACGTGGCGGTGGACGGATCTGTTTATGAGAAGATGCCGGGGGCCAAGGAAAGCATCCTGCGCGCCCTTTCGGAGCTCTTGGGACAGGATGCGCCCAAGGTTGACACGATTCTCGATAACGGCGGTTCCGGGCTGGGCGCTGCGATTGCCGCAGCCATGGCGCAGAGGGGATGATCTCGGGCGTCGAGGGAGGTTCCTATGGAGCAGTCATTGAGGATGAGTCAAAACCAGCGCTTGGCGATGACTGCGCAGATGCGACAAGCGATTCGGATTTTGCAGATGTCGGCACAGGAATTGCAGGCCATTGTGGAAAAGGAATACACGGAAAATCCCGTGTTGGAGATGGAGGACACGGATCTCGGCGACGGGCGTCTCTCTTTGTCGGGGCAATTCCGTGGGGAAGGGCGGGAGTTCGAGATATCGGCTCCCGCCGATGTTACCTTGGAGGAAGATCTTCTGGAACAGGCGGCGATTGCCTTTTCCAATCAAAGGGAAGAGGAAATCGCCTCCTTTATCATCGGTTCCCTTGACGAGCGGGGGTATCTCGCGATCTCCGTGGAGAGCCTTGTGGAGTTCCTGAAGGCAAGCGAGACGGAGATCCTGAAGATATTGCGTCGCATACAGGAGTTCGAGCCATGGGGTGTCGGGGCGAGGAATCTGCGGGAATGCCTTCGCATCCAGGCGACGCAACGAGGAATTTACCGCGGGTTGGTGGCGGCCCTGATCGACCGTCATCTCGATGCTTTGGCAGAGGCTGGAATCAAGGACATCGCCGCAGCGGAAAAGGTCACGCCGAGGGAAGTTCAGGCAGCGGCCGATATGCTCCGCACACTGAATCCTAAGCCGGGGAATGCCTATGGAAAAGCGGAGCGGGTTTATGTGGTGCCGGATGTTTTGGTGCGGAAGGAAGAAGGCGGCTACAAGATCAGGGTATTCGAGGGGCGGTTGCCGAAACTGCGTATTTCCCCATCGTATCTGGAGGAGATACCTCTTGACAGGGACGGAAAGCAGTACATCCATCGGCATCTCCACAGCGCCAGGTGGCTCCTGCACTGCATGGAACAACGAAGGAAGACGCTTTGCCGTGTTATGGAGGAGATTCTGCGCTTGCAGCGGGACTGTGTGGAAAAGGGCATGGCATATCTGGTTCCCATGACCATGAAACAGGTGGCGGAGAAAATCGGTATGCACGAGTCCACGGTGAGCCGTGCCGTGGCAAATAAATACGCAGGACTTCCCTGGGGGACAGTTCCCCTGCGGAGTTTTTTTGCCACGGCGGGAAGCCGTCCGGCTGATGAGGATTTTCTTGCCGGACAGGCTAAAGTGGCACTGGAACAGACGATCAAGGAGGAGAATCCAAATAAACCTTTCTCCGATCAGAAACTGGCAGAACTCCTCGCCAGACAGGGCATGAAACTGTCTCGCCGCACCGTGATGAAATACCGGGAACAGATGGGGATTCCGTCATCGGTGAAGCGGAAGCGGTACTGATGGTTCGTAGAAATTTTACTTGACATACACCACTGCTTGGCTGTATAATAACCTTTGTTTGATCCATGGGGACGTAGCTCAGCTGGGAGAGCACCAGGTTCGCAATCTGGG
>CAMIWP010000128.1 GCA_946402475.1 uncultured Selenomonadaceae bacterium | reverse complement strand
CTGCTCCGAGCTTGCGGTAAGCTCCTCGCTTGCCGCCGAGACTTGGCTGGCCATGTCATTGACGCTGCCGATGACCTTTTTCAAGTTCTCCGACATGTGTTGGAGCGAACGCGCCAACGCTCCCATCTCGTCATCGGAACTCACCCGAATGCTACCGCGGAGGTCACCTTCCGCAATCTTTTCCGCCTCCTGCATGAGATGCGTGACCGGAGAGTTCACCCGCCGATTGAAAATGAAGATCATGGCAAGACAGAGAATGGACATAACGAGAAGAGCCATGACGATGCTGCTGTAAATGGCGTGATCAATGGGCCCTGTATAGTCGGACTTGGGAGCCACGAGAACCAGCTTGATGTTCTCGATGCAAAGGGGCGCCACCATCACATAGCTGTCCTCTCCGAAGACATCCGTCTCCTCAAGGCTCAGAGCAGAGGTTTCCGTGATCTTTTTTCCCATGGAAGCCAGCCGGGAATCGCTTTCCTCTGTGATCTTCTTCTTCATGTTCTTGCTGTCATCCTTGGTGGCGAGATAGAAACCGTCCTTTCCCACCAGGAAGGCATACCCGTTCTCCCCCACGGAAATCTGCCGGATGTACTCCTCCAGCTCGGTGATGCCGATATCCACCGTAATGGCTCCCACGGAATGCGTATCCTTCACGATGGCGGCAGCGCTGGTCAGCATGGTGGTGCCGCTGACCTCATCCAAGTAGGGACCTTCCCAGGCCACCTTTCCCTGATCCGCCATGGCTTCCTTGTACCACCCGAAGGAAGGATAGTTGTATTCCGCATTGCTGTAGTCCATGGAGAGCTTCACGGATCCGTCCGTGTCCCGATAACGATAAGGACCGAAATAATCGATGCCCTGTTGATAGGCGTTCTTCTCAAACCAAAAACCGCTGCCTATCACCAAGGGGTCCGACAGTACAAAGCCATCTGCCATCCCATACATCACATCCGTGTCATAGGCTTTCAGTCGGTTGACACTCAAGGACAGAGCGAAGGTCTTCTGGGCGATCTGCATGATACGCTGGTCAAGCTTTCCGGCAACTTCTCCGGCCTTTGCTTCCAAAGCCATTTTGACCTGTTCCTCCATGCTTCCCTTGAACTGAAGCACATTCAGCGTTGTCTGGATTGCCAGCAGAATGCCGGTCAGTACGATAATGCTGATGACAAAAAGCGTCTTGATGCTACCCTTTGGTTGATTCATGATCCTTCTCTCCCTTGTGATTCTATCATATCATGATATATTGTTTTTCGACGTGAACGCCCTCATTCCTCCCCCAATGACCCATTATTTGCAGATTCTTTCCTTCCATGCTTTGAAGGTATGGAACTTATGTTAATACATTAATCCTTGAAAAATTTTTCCTTCTTGTAGTGGATAAAGGAGGAATTTGTCCATTCCCAGAGAATACATGTAGTGACGAATATCCCTGTTATACCAGAGGTCGTTAAACTTTTCCAAAGAAAAATCTTTTACGGCCTCTGCATATACTCGTGACAGTTGCTTTTCACTGCCCGCGAGTATAAACAGAATTGGAGGTGTTGCAATTGATTGCATGGAACAGGATCGTCACGGAAAGGGACAGTCGGATCTTCATCGGCTACAGCCTTCGGAACAGCATGAACTGCGACGGACGGCTGCGCTATGACAGGAACTCCCACTCCATCAAAGTCCTTCGCTTGGCCCACGGAGCGGATCGCCGCGAAACGGAACGTCTCACCGAGCCCATCTGCCGCCAGATTGATGCAGGCGGACTGACCTGGCAGGTCTCCTGCCTGTCCTACGATGGATTCCCTCCCAGCAAAACATCCTGATGCCCGATTTCATTCTCGCATGTGGATATGCGACTTGGAACAACAAAATGCCAGCGGGAAAACCCGCTGGCATTTTGTGCATGAAACGATATCTGTATCAGAGTGCGCCAAAGGAACTTGCAGCAAGATAGGCAAGCAGTGCGCCGCAGAGAGGAGCCACCACAGGAACCCAAGCGTAGCCCCAGTCAGAGCCGCCCTTTCCAGCAATCGGAAGGATCGCATGGGCAATGCGGGGACCGAGATCACGGGCGGGATTCATGGCGTAACCCGTGGGGCCGCCAAGAGAAAGGCCGAGAGCCACGATGAGGATGCCGACAATGTACGGGCCATACCCGGGAGCCATGCCGGTAAACGCCTTGGAGAAGGTCATGAAGATCAGGAAGATCAAGAAGAACGTGGCAATCATCTCACAGAGGAAATTCGCGGCAGCATTGCGGATGGCAGGAGCCGTGGAGAAAACACCCAGCTTCGCCGCCGGATCCGGAGTCTCGGACCAATGGGGAAGATAAGCAAGCCACACGATGGCTGCGCCGAGGACACCGCCGAGGATCTGCACGATGGAAGTGGTGATGAACTGGCTGAAGGTATACACGCCGACCAAGGTCTTGGCAAGCGTAACCGCAGGATTCAGATCCCCTTGGGGAGCGCCGAGAGAAGTTGCCGTAAACACGCCGAAGGTAACCGCAAATCCCCACCCGAGTGCTATGCAAACCCATCCGCCGCCAACGCCCTTGGACTTCGTGAGCGTCAAGTTGGCACAGACACCGCCACCAAAGACGAGCAACACCATCGTACCGAGAAACTCACCCAACAAATTTTCCGAGCCTGTTACCATTGTTTTCATCCTTCTTTCTTTAAAAAATAATAACGTATCAATGCAGATATGCAGGCCAGACAGTGCAACTCACCAAGCCCAGCCTGCATATCATATCACAACCTAACGATTCAGGCAAGCTGTCCTTTAATCCTCGTCATCCAGCCAGTGCATGGAGTGCTTCACAGCCTTCCTCCAGCCCTTGTAGAGGCGATCCGCCTCCGCCTTGTCCATGCCGGGCTCGAAGCGGGTATCCAGCTTCCAGCTGCTGGTGAGCTCCTGCTTGTTCGACCAGACGCCGACGGCAAGTCCCGCGAGATAGGCCGCGCCAAGAGCCGTGGTCTCCGTGATCTGGGGACGATCCACGGGAACGCCCAGAAGATCCGCCTGGAACTGCATGAGGAGGTTGTTGGCGACCGCGCCACCGTCTACCTTGAGCTCCGTGAGCTTGTTGCCGGAATCGGCCTCCATGGCATCCAGGACATCCCGGGTCTGATAGGCCAAGGAGTCCAAGGTAGCCCTCACGATGTGAGCCTTCGTGGTGCCGCGGGTGATGCCGATGATGGTGCCGCGGGCATTCTGATCCCAATAGGGAGCACCCAAGCCCACAAAGGCGGGAACCACGTAAACGCCGTCCGTGTCCTTGACCTTCTTTGCCACCCACTCGGAATCGGGAGCGGAATCCACCAGGCGAACGCCGTCGCGCAGCCACTGGATGGCGGAACCCGCAACGAAGATGGATCCCTCGAGAGCGTACTCCACCTTGCCGTCCAAGCCCCAGGCAATGGTGGTGACCAAGCCGTTCTTGGACTCGTGGATCTCCGTGCCCGTATTCATGAGCATGAAGCAACCGGTGCCGTAGGTGTTCTTCGCCATGCCCGGCTCGAAGCAGTTCTGCCCGAAGAGGGCTGCCTGCTGATCCCCTGCCGCGCCGGAAACGGGGATGGCCGCGCCGAGGATGGAGGGAATCGTCTCGCCGTAGACGCAGGAGGAGGGCTTGACCTCGGGAAGCATGCACTTGGGGATATTCAGATAGCCGAGGAGCTGGTCATCCCACTTGAGCTCCTTGATGTTGTAGATCATGGTGCGGGAAGCATTGGAGTAATCCGTCACATGAGCCTTGCCGCCCGTGAGCTTCCAGATGAGCCAAGTGTCGATGGTGCCGAAGAGGAGTTCGCCGTTCTCGGCTCGCTGACGGGCGCCTTCCACGTTGTCGAGGATCCACTTGATCTTCGTGCCGGAGAAGTAGGCGTCGATCATGAGGCCGGTCTTCTGCTTGACCTCATCCACGAGGCCCTTTGCCTTCATCTCCTCGGCAATGGGAGCGGTCTGGCGGGACTGCCAGACAATGGCGTGATAGATCGGACGGCCGGTCTTCTTGTCCCAGACAACGGTGGTCTCGCGCTGGTTCGTGATACCGATGGCAGCGATGTCGCTGGCTACCAGGCCCGACTGCTCCAAGGCTTCCTTCATGACCGTCGTCATGCTGCTCCAGATCTCCTCCGCATCATGCTCGACCCAGCCGGCCTCGGGGAAATGCTGGGTGAACTCCTTCTGGGAGACACCGACGATCTTGGAATTGCGATCGAAGATGATCGCGCGGTTACTGGTCGTTCCTGCATCCAAAGCCATTACATACTGTTTTGCCATTTTTGAAAACCCCTTTTCTTTTCATTGAAAATTCTGCGGTTCCGCAAGCATCAATAATCTCCGGCGATCTTCTGTGCAAGATCCAGGATCTTCTCCGCGTCGATCGTAGCGTAGAGATCCTTCGGTATCACCGCCGACTTGACATTGGGATACTTCACCTGGATCTCGGGCAACTCAAAGGCCGACTGAGGCGCAAGCAACATCACATCCGCAAACTCCGCAGCGTCCTTTGCCTCCTGTACGGGGTAGAAGCTGACCGAGCAGGGATACCCGAGCCTGGCGGCCTCGCTCTCCATGCGGCGCACCAAAAGATTCGTGGAAACGCCCGCAGAACAGAGCAGAACAATCCTGCGTACTTCCATCTCTTTCCCTCCCTTCTCCACAGGACTTATCATAATCAATAAGCCTTTGCTAATATCTCAACCGGATGGCAGGGTTCCACATGCCCTCCGTGTTGTATCTGCAACCGGCAGGTGCCGCAGTCGCTGATGACCTTGTC
>CAMIWP010000127.1 GCA_946402475.1 uncultured Selenomonadaceae bacterium | reverse complement strand
ACCGAAGCGTCGGCGCGGCATCCCTCTCGGAATTTTTTCCGCACGCGGGGATCGCCACCACGAAAAGGCACACATTCAGCAGGACGATCATCCCAAGGGCCATCCTGCGAAAGGCCTTGCCGTGGTCGAGAAAGTACAGGGCAAAGAGAAGGGCGATCGGCATCATGTAGGGAAGGGTATAGGTGATGTATTTCGTGGCAAAGCATTGAAAGACCACGGGAACTGTCACCGCCCAAACAAGCAGGAATCTCTTTTTGTCGTCCAGGCCCGGGCTTCGTCCCTCCTTCCGGCATTTCCAATACTTCCGGATCGTGGAGGGAAACGCCAGCAGAGCCCAGGGGAAGAATCCCACGAGGAACACGGCGAGATAGTAGTACCACACATCCACTTCCGGATGCTCCGAAACGGAAGCGCGCAATACATTATGGATTCCGAAGAATGTGCTGATGAACTCCCATCCGTGTTTCTGGTACATGGGCCAGTACCAGAGGGACACAACCCCGAGGAACAGGAGCATCCCCGTGGGAATCCGCATCTGCAAAAGATGGCGAAGATCCCTCTTCCATAACAGGAAGAGAACGATGATGAGCCCCGGAAGGCAAAATCCGATGGGCCCCTTGGTGAGGACGCCGACGGCAGCGGCGGCGTACGCGCCGTAATAGTAACGAGGTTTTTTCTCGCTGTAGCCCAGATAAAAACAGATCAAGGCCAGGGACACCGCCACAAAGAGGGTCATGTCCGTGATGACGGCATGGGACAGATACCAGTATTCCACCGAGGTGCCGAGAATGATCGCCGCCCACAGTCCCGTCTGCCGGTCGTAGAGTCTTTTCCCGAAAAAATATGTGACAAAGATCCCGACGCTGCCCATCACCGCAGGGAAAAACCTCGCGGAAAACTCGTTGATGCCCATGAGACGAAAGGCCGCCAACAGTTCCCAATAAAACAGGATGGGCTTGTCATACCAATAGTCGCCATAGATGCGCGGGGAAAAATAATCATCGGCCTCCAGCATCTCCCTCGCCGTAAGGACGTAATTCGACTCCACGGGATCCGTGATCTGAAGCAGATGATTCCCCACAAAAAACATCAGCAGACAGAACGCGGACAGAATACCAAGGTCTCTCATTCGCCGCCCATCCTTTCCTCCTTCGTCGGCCGATAGTACAGCCAAAGGACTTCATCCTTCTTCGTCGCGCTGCAAAGAAGCTCCCACTCCGCTTCCTTGAAATAGTTCCCGAATTCCCTCGCGCGATGCTCCTCCACCACGAGGTAAACGTCCCTGTCCCTCGGAACGTCCTCGTAGGTCATGAAAGGCATGACGTTCTTGGTGGTCCAGGAAATCCCCTTCTTGCTCCGCTCTTCGATGGCCTCCTTGGAGTCCAGGGCGTACATGGGATGCTGCGTGTAGTAAACAATGGTTGGGCGGTAATCCCCAAGGCTTATGAGCACATCCTCCTCCCGGATGCGCTGGTTCAGGCATTCCGCGATGGACTTGCCCGCAAAGTGGCCGTCTTCCGATCCGCGGGCCGCAAGAACCCCCGTCACCGCCAGGCAGAGGAACAGCCCGGCCAAGGCCGTTCCCTTCCACAGTTTCCCATGCCCCTCCAACATGCGGGCCGTGAGAAGGGCCACGGGAAAAAAGGCGGGAAAAGTGTACGTGGGATATTTGGTAGCCATGCACTGAAAGAACACATGGATGACCAGCGCCCACAACAGAAGGAATTTGGTATCCTGTTCCAGGGAAAGGTCGCGGGCCTTCCACCGCCGCCAAAGGGCCATGGGCAGGCAGAAACTCCAGGGAAAGGTTCCCAGGAAGAACACTCCCGTGTAGTAATACCACACATCCCACTTGGGATGCTCGGAAACCGTAGCCCTCAAATAGTTGTGGACCCCCAGGAAGGTATCGAGGAAATCCGCGCCGTGAAGGGCGTACATCCTGAAATACCACGGACTGCAAACCAGCAGAAAGACCAAGAGGCCGGAAAACAGCTTCATCCTGCCCAGTTCCCGAAGATCGCGCTGCCACGCGAGAAACAGGAGGATGATGAATCCCGGCAGCACGAGGCCCACCGGCCCCTTGGTCAGAACGGCGCACCCGGCAAAGGCATAGGCCGCATAGTAGAGATTCCTTTCCTTCTTCCGATAGGCCAGATAGAAAAAGCAAAGAGTGGCGCTCATGAAAAAGAAGAGCGTCATGTCCGTGATGATGAGCTTCGCCAGGCACCAGTAGATCAGGGATGTCCCCAGGACCACGGCGAACCGGAACCCGGTGCGCTCCCCGTACAGCCGACTGCCGAAGAAATAGGCGAGAAAGAGGCCCGCCACGGCGAAAAGGGAGGGAAAGAACCTTGCCGCAAAATCCGTGACGCCAAAGACAGAGAAGGCCGCCATCAGCTCCCAGTAAAAGAACACGGGCTTGTCATACCAGGCGTGGCCGTATATGCGCGGCGACGTGAAATCCCCGGAGCTCAACATCTCCACGGCGGTTTGCGTATAGTTTACCTCCACGGGATCACTGACCGGGATCCGCCAATTTCCGAGAAAGAACACGAGTCCCAGCAAACACAAAAGAAGAACATGCCGCCTGCTTTCCATCCTGCACCTCCCTTTCGCTCCGGATTTCCCACGTATGAAAATTGGATGCCTGTGGCATCCAATGAAATTCACTTCGCCGCCTGTTTCCTGTTGCTCCGATTGCGGAAGAAGATCCACAGGGGGCCGGCAATGAAGATGGAAGAATAACATCCGCTGGCAAAGCCCACAAGGAGCGCAAAGGCGAAGTCCTTGGTGGTCTCGCCGCCGAAGAAATAAAGGGCAAAGGTCGTGAACATGACCGTGAACACCGTGTAAAGGGAACGGCGAAGGGTCTGATAGACGCTGCGGTTCACCAGCTCGTAGACATCCCCCCCCTTGCGGAAGTGGAGCTTCAGGTTCTCGCGGATGCGGTCGAAGATGACGATGGTATCGTTGATGGAGTATCCGACAATGGTCAGAAGGGCCGCCACGAAGGAGGAATCGATCTGCCGCTGGGTGAAGGAAAACACCGCCAGCACGATGAGGATATCATGGATGAGCGCCAGAACTGCCGACACGCCGAAACGCCACTCGAAGCGATAGGCCACGTAGAGAATGATGAGAAGCCAGGACACCACCAGGGCCTCCACAGCGTTGAGGATCAATTCCCCGCCGATGACGGCACCCACCTTTTCCTCCCGCATCACCTGATAGTCCCCCACGGAAGTTTTCAGGCCCGCCATGACCTCCTTGCGGGCATTTTCCTCCATGTCCACCGTGCGGATCATGACCGACTGGGAGGACTCCACGTCGGATTCGTTGCCGGAGAGCTGGATGGTGCTTCCGTCCATGCCGAAGGGGCGAAGCCCCTCCCGCACCTGCGCCACCGTCACGGGCCGGTCGAACTTCAAGTCGATGATGGTGCCGCCAGTGAAGTCAATGCCGAAGTTGAATCCCTTGGAAAATATGCAGAAAAGGCCGGGAAGGATGACCAGAAGAGAGAGGATGAACCATATCTTCCCCCTTGAGGCAATATCGAATCTATGCATCCTTCTTCACTTCCTTCCCTGCAAAAATGAGATCATATACCCCATAGGCCCCGGGATGCTCAAAGAGCTTCGCGGCAATGAGTTTTTTCAGCATGTATTGGGTCAGGGTGATGGCCGTGAACATGCTCAGTATGACGCCGAGTCCCAGTGTGATGGCAAAGCCGCGGATCGTTCCGGTCCCCAGAAAGAACAGCACTGCCGCAGCGATGATCGTCGTGATGTTCGAGTCGAAGATGGTGGTGAAGGCGCGGTCAAATCCCGCATCCATGGCAAGGCGCAGGCTCTTGCCCAAGCGGAATTCCTCCTTGAAGTGCTCAAAGATGAGCACGTTGGCATCCACCGCCATGCCGATGGAGAGGATGATGCCCGCAACCCCTGGCAGGGTCAAAGTGGCATCCAGCATCTTCAGCAGAAAGAGCAGCATGATGGTATAGGCCATGAGGGCCACGTCCGCAATAAAGCCAGGCACACGGTAGAAGACCAGCATGAACAGGAGGACCGCGCCGATGCCCACGGCAAAGGCAAATTCGCTCTTGTCCTTGGAGTCCTGTCCCAGGGAGGGTCCCACCGTCCGCGTCTCGATGATGTTCACCTTGACGGGAAGGGCGCCGCTCCGAAGGAGCACAGCCAGTTGCTGGGCTTCCTCCAGCGTCTTCTGACCGGTGATCTCCGCCCTGCCCCCCAGGATGGGCTCGCGGACATTGGGCGCCGTCAGCACCTCCCCGTCCAGGAGGATGGCAATGGTGCGCCCCACGTTCTTCAGTGTCAAATCGCCGAATTTCTTGGCGCCCTCATCAGAAAATTCCAAATTGACCACGTTCTGCCCGTTTTGCTGGTTCGTCGCGGCCTGGGCATCCTTCAGATCCGTTCCCGTGAGAACGGTATTTCCCTCTTCATCCTTGAATTCCAGCATGGCCGTCTTGCCGATGGTCTGGATGGCCTTGTCCGGATCCTTGATGCCGGGAAGCTCAATGATGACCCTGCGCTCCCCTTCTCTCTGGATGATCGGCTCCGTGAGCCCCAGCTCGTTGACGCGTTTCTCCATGATCTTCACGACCCGCTGCATGGCATCGTCATTGACCTGGGCCTCCGGCGTGTCCTCCGCCTGGAGCACCACATGGGTGCCGCCCTGGAGATCCAGTCCCTGGCGGATGGAGTGGGCCAAGGGCTGCACAAAGGCCACAAACACGCCGATGGTTATGATGACACAGGCAAGCAACTTTATGAGACT
>CAMIWP010000126.1 GCA_946402475.1 uncultured Selenomonadaceae bacterium | reverse complement strand
AAAGCTTCTCATCGCCGATGACCACGAGGATATTACAGAGATATTGACCAGCTTCGCCCGAGCCGAGGGTTATGAAACCACAACGGCCGTTGACGGAGAGGAAGCGTTGCGCCGCTTTTATGCGGAAGATTTCGACGCCGTGCTGCTGGATGTCATGATGCCAAAAAAAGACGGCTTTGCCGTCTGCCGGGAAATTCGAGCCGCTTCCAACGTACCGATCCTCATGATCACCGCCCGCGGAGATGACTATGACCGCATCATGGGCTTGGACATCGGTGCCGACGACTACATCGTAAAGCCTTTTTCCCCCGCCGAGGTCATGGCAAGGATCCGCGCTGTATTGCGGCGATTGGATCGAAATTCCGACGCCAAAGCTCCCCGGCTCCTTCGCCAAGGCCAGCTCTCCCTGGAAGAGGACAGTTGCCGCGCCTTGCTGGCGGGAACGCCGATTTCCCTGACGAAAAAGGAATTTGACCTCCTGTGGCTGCTCCTGGAGAACAGGGGACGCACGTTCTCCCGAGAACATCTCTTGGACAGCCTTTGGGGCTATGACTATACGGGAGACACCCGCACCGTGGACACCCATATCAAACGCCTCCGCGCTAAGCTGGATGCAAAGCCTCACCCCGACTGGCAAATCAAAACGATCTGGGGCGTCGGCTATGCCTTTGAGTCAATCCCATGAAGCATCGCCTGACCCGACAGCTGCTCCTCTGCTTCACCGTCATCTTGATCGTATTCGCCTGTACGGTCGGCAGTTCCTTCGGCTACTTCTTCCTGCGGTATACGGAATCCCATCATCTGGAAGATCTGCGAAAACTCGCTCTGTCCATAGCAGCGTATATGCGGGAAAATCCGCAGGCCGCTGTCCTCACAGATGGGCAGGAGATATTTCCCGCCGACGCCCGACGAAAAAAAACGAGAATGCGCCACGGCCACGGAATGATGCGAAGGGCATCGGCGAACGTGGAAAACCACGAGGAAAACCCATCCGTCCCGGAGCATAGCATGTATTGCCGTCGGTTCTTCCCCGTCGGCTCATGCAACGGCGACCTACCCGAAACAACGTCTTCCGGCCCCGCCGACACATCGATAGGCCGTTACCTGAAACATCTCAACGATCTTTCCCAATGCGAAGTCTGGGTCATGGATGCCCGCACCCAAAACTTCAGTCTTTACGGGGAGAGCGACCATGTGCAGTACGATGAATTCCCTCCGGAAGCCGAGGAAGTGATCCAACAGGCGCTTCAAGGGGAGACGGTCATCAGCAGAGATTTCACACCGCTTCTCGCAACGCCCTCCGTCACAGTCGGTACACCGCTTTACGCAGAGGACGGCTCCCTTCGGGGTATCCTGCTGTTGCACCGCACCTTGACCGCGCTCCGGGATGCCCAACAACAGGCGCTCCTGATCTTCGTGCTCTGTCTGGCCGCAGCCCTCACGGCAGCCGCACTGATCTCCTTCCTCTTAGCCCGCCGCTTCCTCCGTCCTCTCCGGCGCATGGAAAACTTCGCGGAGGACCTGGCCGCCGGGAACTACGGTTCCCGTTCCGGCATAACGCAGGATGACGAGATCGGCTCTCTGGCCAAAAGCCTGGATACCCTTTCCCTCCGCTTGGAAGAAACAAGCCGACAGAAAGCTCGTTTGGACAAGATGCGCCAGGATTTTCTTTCCAATATCTCTCATGAGCTCCGTACCCCCATCACGGTACTGCGAGGCACTTTGGAACTGTTGTCCTCCGGGATGGTAAAGGACGAAGAGAAGCGGCAGGGCTGTCTGGAGCAAATGACGAGAAACGTCCTGGGCATGCAGCGCTTGGTACAGGATCTCTTCGAATTGGCGCGTCTTCAGAACACGGACTTCGCCGTGGAAAAATCCGAGTTGAACCTGATGGATGCTCTGGAAGACGCCCTGCAAGCCGCAAGGCAAATGGCCTCCAAGAAAGAAATCGAGATCAGCCTGTCTCCGGCAACGCCCCTGCTCATGTTCTGCGGCGATTACGGCAGACTGCGACAGATGTTCCTCACCGTTTTGGATAACGCCGTGAAATTCTCTCCCGTCAAAGGCAGGATCACAGTTCAAGTCCGGATGGAGCGCAAGGCATGGGCCATCTCTATTCGGGATGGGGGAGAAGGCATCCCGTCAGAGGATCTCCCTCATATCTTTGATCGGTTTCACAGCCGGCGAAGGACCGAGAACAGGGAAGGGACCGGTCTGGGACTTCCCATAGCCAGAGAGATCGCGCGACGTCATGACATTGAGATCCTCTGCGAAAGCACCGAGGGAGAAGGGACGGTGTTCACGTTTTCTGCCAGCCTCCCCCAAAAAGCCACGGAGCAGGAAAAGCAGGAACCATAGCCCAAGGCATCTCGGGAAGTTCCCTCTCAGACAGTCACCTCCGCCAAGGAAAAAGGAGCTGCAGAAGCAGCTCCTTTTCTATGATTCAGTCATCTTCCCGCAAGATGCGGAGGAGATCCAATACGCGAATGTAAATCCAGATGAGAGACACCAGCAGGGAAAAGGCGCAGAACCATTCATAGTCCCGAGGAAGTCCCCCTGTGACCGCCTGATGGATCTGTTCGTAATCAATGAAGAGGCAGGCCGTCGCCAGAAGAAGCACCCCCACATTGACGGCAATCCCAACAGGGCCGTGATCCAAAAAGGAAAAGTCCACGCCGAAGAGATACCCAAGGATCATTCGTCCCAGCACACAGAAGAGGAACCCCACCACCATGACACTCACGATGCGGATGAAGTTGCTGTCAACCCTCACAAGTCCGCGGCTATAGACAAATGCTGCTCCAAAGGCAATGCCCATGGTCATGAGAACCGCTTCAAATACAATGCCCGGATAGTAGGTTTCCGATACCGCCGTGATGCAGGCCAGGAACATGCCTTCCAAAATCGCATAGAGGGGTGCCAAGGTAGCCGACCAGTCCGGCTTCGCGCAGATGGCAAAGCAGGTGATAAGTCCCATGATGCCGGCTACCACCGTTGTGATTGGCATAGCATAACCAAAATACCAAGTTGTTCCGATGGATGCCGCCGTAATCCCCAGGAGCAGGACTTCCTTCATTGCCACCCCGGAATAAGATGCAACAGCGCCGCCCCGTTCCCTTGTCAGTTCTTCCAATTTGCTCAGTCCGGGATTTTCCATGAAATTCCTCCTTCTGTTTCCTATCATTATCCTTATCTGTCTCACAATACAAACCTATTGTACCGATTGACGAATGCAAAGTCAATGCTCTTCCGCCATTCCTCCGGAAGGATTTCTTGCGGATACTGTCGAATCATAATATATGATGTTCAAGAGAGTTGTCACAGTCTAAAGGAGGGTTCCCATGGATACGAAAGCAATGTTTCAAATTTCCTACGGTCTGTTTGTGCTGACAGCGCATCAGAACGGCAAGGACAACGGATGCATCATCAATACGGTAACACAGGTCACCTCGGATCCTCTCCAGGTCACCATAGCGGTCAACAAACTGAACCACACCCACGACATGATTGCCGCCACGGACCATTTCACCGCATCCGTACTCAGCGAGAAGGCCGACTTTGAGCTCTTCAAACACTTTGGTTTTCAAAGCGGAAAGACGGTGAACAAGTTTTCAGGCTTTGATGCGGTGCAAAGGACGGCCAACGGGACCCTTGCCGTCACGCGGGGAACCAATGCCTATATCTCGGCAGATGTCACCCAGAAGATCGACGTGGGAACCCACACCATCTTCCTGGCAAAGGTAGTGGACGCGGAAAGTCTGTCGGATACCCCCTCTGCCACTTACACCTACTATCAGCAGCACATCAAGCCGAAGCCCCAGACGCCCAAGGCACCCGTCGGCAAGACCGTCTGGCGTTGCAAGATCTGCGGCTACGAATACGAAGGAGAGGAACTTCCCGCAGATTTCATCTGCCCTCTCTGCAAGCATCCCGCCTCGGATTTTGAAAAAGTCACGATATGAAACCACGATTTGCCCGTTCATCCTTGGGCAATCCGGTTCGCCACGGCTGCAACCATGCAGGAAGCCCCCGACGAGGATCCATCTCGATCGGGGGCTTCCTGTTTTCGCGTCGAAACGCTACGCCTTGTTGAACTTATCCTTTCCCTGCCTGCAACGAGGGCATTTCCAGTCGGCAGGAAGCTCCTCGAAGGGCGTTCCCGCAGGAATCCCGCTCTTGGGATCGCCCACGGCGGGGTCGTAGATAAAGCCGCAAACGGAGCAGATATACTTGCCCGTGGCCTTGGTCTGAGCAATGTCCGTGGGTGGGATGCTCTTGGGAGGATTGTCCAGATCCACCACCCGCTTGGCTTCCAGATTCTCATAGCCGAGAGGCGTATGGGTGGAGCAGTAGACCGTGGGATTGTTCCGGACGAACTCCCGCACCTTGTTCAAGGTATCCCGCGCGGCCTCCTTGTCCTCGAAGACCACGGAGAGCTTGTTCTCGTAGAGGGCCTCGTCGGTATAGGTCACATCCCCGTGCATCATGTAGAAAAGCCCGCCCGCTTCCGCGACGATGATGCTGTTGCCCGTAGTGTGTCCCTTGGCGGGAAGGAGGTAAACTCCCTCGGCGATCTTCTCCGAGGCGGGGAAATTGTGATAAGGACCGTCCTTGTACTGGACGGGAATCACGTTGTCGCCCTTGTATTCCGTGGTCTCCTTTTCCTCCGGGGACATATAGATCTTCGCCTGGGGGAAACTCCTGAGCTCCCCGGTGTGGTCGGCGTGCTTGTGGGTGACGAGGATCTTGGTCACCTGCTCCGGCCGATAGCCCATGTCCTTCAATGCCGATACATAGTCCTTGATACGCTTGCCG
>CAMIWP010000125.1 GCA_946402475.1 uncultured Selenomonadaceae bacterium | reverse complement strand
GAACAAGCGCCGCATCATTGTCGGCGTCAACGAGTTTATCGACGAGCATGAGGAGCCGCCCAAGGGCCTGCTCAAGATCGATGCTTCCGTGGGCGTGGAGCAGTGCAAGAAACTTGCCGATCTCAAGGCCGGCAAGCCCATCAACAAGATGACCAAGGGTCGCGACAACGATGCGGTCAAGGCTGCTCTGGCAGAGCTGAAGGATGCCTGCAAGAAGGATGAGAGCGAGAATCTCATGCCGCACATCCTGAAGGCAGTCAAGACCTATGCAACCCTCGGCGAGATCTGCGGCGTCATGCGTGAGGTCTTCGGCGAGTACGAGGCGCACGTGAGCCTTTGATTCTGTTGTTGATTCAGGCGAGGGAAGTTCCCACGCTTTCGATACATGGAGGGAATTGAAATGGATAAGAAGATCAGAGTGTTAGTTGCTAAGCCTGGCCTCGACGGTCATGATCGCGGTGCAAAGGTTGTTGCCCGCGCCCTGCGGGATGCGGGTTTTGAGGTTGTTTACACGGGCCTGCGCCAGACGCCGGAGCAGATTGCCGAGGCGGCGTTGCAGGAGGACGTGAATGTGGTTGCCATGAGCATCCTTTCCGGGGCTCATCCCCATCTTTTCCCCAAGGTAGTCAATCTGGTGCGGGAGAAGGGCATGAAGGATGTGCTCATCATCGGCGGCGGTGTTATTCCCGAGGGGGACATCCCCGCACTCAAGGAGGCCGGCATTGCCGAGGTATTTACTCCCGGTACTCCCACTTCCGATGTGGTTGACTTCATCAAGGCCAATGTGAAGGCATAAGAAACCGATAGCTGTGAACAGATGGATGACAGCAGCGCACTGCTGCCGTCATCCATTTTTTTTCGGATTCCGGCAGGAGTTTTTCTCCTTTTGAAGAAAGGTTAACAGGGAAGGTGGTGAAGAAATGGATATCGTGGAGGAACTTTTGAAGGGAAATCGCCTCGCCTTGTCGAAGGCCATCACGGCTATTGAGAACGAGTACGACGAGGCCACGGAGATCATGACCAGGCTCTACCCTCACACGGGCAATGCCTATGTGTTGGGCATCACGGGACCTCCCGGCGCGGGCAAGAGTACCCTGACGGACAAGATTGCGAAAGAATATCGCAATCAGGGCAAGACGGTCGGCATCATTGCCGTGGATCCCACCAGTCCTTTTACGGGCGGAGCCATTCTGGGGGATCGTATCCGCATGAATGGGCTGACCATGGACGAGGGTGTGTTCATTCGCAGCATGGGGACCCGGGGAAGCCTTGGGGGGCTTTCCCACAAGACGGCGGATGCGGTGAAGGCCATGGATGCCTTCGGCAAGGACATCATCATCGTGGAGACGGTGGGAGTCGGCCAGTCCGAGGTGGATATCGTAAAGGCCGCCGATACCACCATGGTGGTATTGATCCCGGGTATGGGGGATGACATTCAGGCCATCAAGGCGGGCATTCTGGAAATCGGGGATCTCTTCACCATCAACAAATCGGATCTGCCCGGAGCTGACAAGCTCGTGAGGGAGATCAACATGATGTTGGACTTGGACAGCTTTATGACGGACTGGCGTCCTCCTATCCAGAAGGTGGTTGCCAATCAGGGAGAGGGAATACCGGAGCTCTTGGAAATCGTCGGGAAACATCGGGATTATATCACGGAGAAGGGCATTCTTGCCGAGCGACGCAGGAAGCGCGCAAAGGAGGAAATGCTGGATATACTGAACAGCAACCTCAGCCGCCATATCAAAGGGAAAATCGTGGACACGGGCCGACTGGACAGCTATGTGGAGCAGTTCCAACAGCATAAGGCGGATCCCTACACGGTGGCGGCAGATATCATGGGTGAAATGCTGAAGTAAGCATTTTATAGAGAGTGAGGACGATCTCGTTCTCGGGAAAGCCAGAGGAGGTAGTATTAAATGTTCAAGATCTTAGGTGTGGATCACATCGGAATCGCGGTGGGCGATCTCAAGGAAGTGGGTGCTTTCTGGAGTGAGTCCTTGGGACTCGCCTCGACGGGTGAGGAGACTGTGGTAGATCAGAAGGTCACCACGGGCTTCTATCCGACGCCTAACGGAAGTGAGATCGAGCTTCTCGCGGCGACGGAGGATTCCTCTCCCATCGCGAAGTTCATTGAGAAGAACGGCGGACGCGGCGGTATCCAGCACATCGCCCTGCGAGTGGACAACCTGGAGGCGGCTCTCGCCGACCTGAAGGAGAAGGGCGTGAAGCTCATCGACGAGAAACCCCGCAAGGGAGCCGGTGGCGCCATGATCGCTTTCCTGCACCCGAAGGCCACTCATGGCGTTCTCCTGGAGTTGTGCCAGCACGACAGGTGGTAATAATCGCCAATGCCAAAGTCATAGGATTAGGAGGTAGAAATGGCTACTGTTCAGGAAAAAATCGAGTTAATGAAGTCCAAGAAAGAGCATATCATGCAGGGGGGCGGACAAGCCCGCATTGACAAGCAGCATGAGAAAGGAAAGATGACGGCCCGCGAGCGCATCGAAAAGCTCTTTGACGAGAACACTTTTGTGGAACTTGACATGTTCATGAAGCATCGCTGCACGAACTTCGGTCAGGACAAGAAGGAACTTCCCGGAGAAGGTGTGGTGACGGGTTACGGCACCATTGACGGACGTCTCGTCTACGCCTTTGCCCAGGACTTCACCGTGGAGGGCGGTTCCCTCGGTGAGAAGCATGCCCACAAGATCTGGAAGGTCATGGATCTGGCCATGAAGATGGGCGCACCCTGTATCGGCATCAATGATTCCGGCGGTGCGCGCATTCAGGAGGCTGTGGATGCCCTGTCCGGCTATGCAGGCATCTTCTATCGCAATACGGCGGCCTCCGGCGTGATTCCTCAGATCTCTGTCATCATGGGGCCCTGTGCCGGCGGTGCGGTTTATTCTCCTGCCATCACGGATTTCATCTACATGGTGAAAAACACTAGCCAGATGTTCATCACCGGACCTGCGGTCATCAAGTCCGTCACGGCGGAGGAAATCACAGCGGAGGCCCTGGGCGGCGCTATGACCCATAACACCAAGAGCGGTGTGGCGCACTTTGCCGCAGAGGACGAGGAAGACTGCATCAAGCAGATCCGCTATCTCCTTTCCTTCCTGCCCAGCAACAATATGGAGGATGCTCCCATCGTGGATACGGGGGATGATCCGGATCGTCAGGACGAGAGCCTGAACACGGTGATCCCCGACAACCCCAATGCGCCTTACAACATGAAGGATGTCATCCGTTCCATCGTGGACAACGGTGAGTTCTACGAGGTGCATGAGCACTTTGCCACGAATATCATCACTTGCTTTGCACGCTTCGATGGCCGCAGCGTCGGCATCATTGCCAACCAGCCCAGCGTCATGGCCGGGTGCTTGGACGTGGATGCCTCCGACAAGTCTTCCCGTTTTATCCGCTTCTGCGATGCCTTCAATATTCCTCTTGTGAACTTGGTGGATGTCCCCGGCTTCCTGCCCGGCGTCAACCAGGAGCACCTGGGCATCATCCGCCACGGAGCGAAGATGCTCTACGCATACAGCGAGGCCACGGTTCCCAAGGTTACGGTTATCACCCGCAAGGCGTACGGCGGCTCTTATATCGCCATGTGCTGCCGCGAGTTGGGCGCCGATCAGGTCATGGCCTGGCCGACTTCGGAGATTGCGGTTATGGGTCCTGCTGGTGCAGCGAATATCATCTTCCGCAAGGATCCGGACAAGGAGAAGAAGACTGAGGAGTACGTAGAGGAGTTCGCCACCCCGTATAAGGCTGCGGAGCGCGGTTATGCCGATATGGTCATCGAGCCGAAGGAGACGCGTCCCCGTATCATCACTGCCCTCAATGCATTGGCGAGCAAGCGGGAGGTCGGCCCGGCGAAGAAGCATGGCAATATTCCGTTGTGATCTATAGGGGGATTTGGTCATGAGTGAAAAGGAAATCAAGCCCGAGGTTGTGGCTGCGATCTCTGCCGCTGTGCAGCAGATGATGGGGAATAAGGTAATTGCCGTTCGCATCAAGCGCAGTGATGTGTGGGCAATCGCCGCGCGCAACAAGCTTTGATTCGTTCTAATAGCTATCTGACAAATGAATGTGGAGGAATTTTCAATGAAAAAGTTCAACATTACCGTAAACGGAACTGCTTATGAAGTCGAGGTCGAGGAAGTAAAGGCCGCAGGCGCCGCGCCCAAGAAGGCGGCTCCTGCTCCCGCTGCGGCGGCTCCTGCCCCTGCTGCTCCTGCTGCGCCCAAGAAGGCTGCCCAGGCTGCCGGCGCCGGTGAGCATTCCATTGACGCTCCCATGCCGGGCAAGATCGTGAAGCTCGTGGCCAGCGTGGGACAGAGCGTTCAGGCGGGGGATGTTCTGCTGATCCTCGAAGCCATGAAAATGCAGAATGAGATCACGGCAGATGCGGCAGGAACGGTCAAGGCATTCAATGTTGCCGCTGGCGAAGCCGTCAAGAACGGGGATTCTTTGGTCATCCTCGGCTGATTCTGAAAAGAAGGACGGGAAGCTGCCGCATTCATGCGGCAGCTTTTTGCGTGAGCTCCTAAAATTCTTGCATTTTCCGGCAAAATATTCTATAATTTAGACAGCTACAAGAAATTGAGTCACCCCATTGTCTCTACGGATAGAGTGAGAAAGTTTGGGAGGAAAGCGATGGTGGGTCATTATGGGAATCTCGGGAATTTTGGGAGGAGCGAATTGGGGCACCAGCGTATTTCAGCGGACGAATCGTGAGATCATCCAGAATGGGCAGCGTTTGACTGCGTCCATTTCGGCGCAGGACAATTCTTATGCGGATGTATCGAATTTCGGCAACGAAACGCATATTGGG
>CAMIWP010000124.1 GCA_946402475.1 uncultured Selenomonadaceae bacterium | reverse complement strand
GGCATTCGAAAAGGCCGAGGAGGTTGCCCGGGCCCAACTTGGCATTTAAGGAAACACTGTGCCCATGGGAGGCGAAGTTGGTTGGAAGTTGATGTTTCCAAAAAAGCAGCATATTTTGTGAAGTACGGTTTGGCGGGTCTTATCCTGCTCACATTGGTCTGCTCCGCCGGAGTTTGGTTCTATCAGCGACATAATCACTACATGAAGGTTTATGATGCGCGGGTAACCAGCACCATGGTAGGAGTGAAGACGAAGGCGGACGGAAAGATTGCGGAGATCAGGGTGAGCGACGGGGAGTACGTGGAAGCGGGAACCGTTGTTGCAAAGATCGCCGTGAGTGTCACCGAGGAACAGATTCAACAGTTGCAGCAGAATCTGGAACTGGCAAAACACAATCTTGCGGAGATTCAGAAGGGACAGACCATCACAACGCCCATTGTGAACGGAAACAGCAACAATTTGACAGTACAGGCGGATCTATCCAGGGCGGAAGCCCGCATGAAGCGCATGAACGAGCTTTTTGAGATGGGAGCCATCAGTGCGGTGAAGCGGGACGAGGCTGCGGCAGATTATGCGGCGGCTCAGGCGGCTGCTTCGGCTGCTTCCGTTCCCAATGTGACATACCAGACCACGGTACAGCCGAGCAGCCCGGAGGTCATCAAGAGCGCGGAGATCCAGGTTCGGCAGGCAGAGGCCGCTCTCACGAATGCCAAGCAGGATTCCCAGGCAACGGAGATTCTTGCCCCCGTGGCGGGTACCATATATTTTACGGATTTCAAGGAAGGCAGCGATGTGAGGGCCGGGCAGACCGTCATGAACATCGGAGATGCCGGGAATATATGGTTGGAGGCCAGGGTGACGCCGGATCAGAAGCAGCGGATCCGGTTAGGGCAGTTTGCTGAGTACGATATCGAGGGCCATGTCCTTCAGGGGACAGTGCTGGATATGGAGGCCGATGCCGAAACGGACAGTGCGGGCCGGGAAGTTTCCTCCGCAGCAAACACCGAGGGCAGTGCCCCCACCATGGATGACGGAAAATCCTTCGTGAAGATCTCTCTTCCGACGGGTGTTTCTTTTGATCTGAAGCCGGGGATGAAGGCAGTTGTCCAGTTTGCGGTAGATGGTTGAAGCTTCGGGGATGATTTGGGCGAAGGAGGCAGATGCATGCTGAAGGATGGGAAACTCTGGCTTGGGAACAACGATCGGCAGGAGAAGGTCTTCCTGTTGCCGAAAATGGCGAACCGGCACGGTTTGGTGGCCGGTGCTACTGGGACCGGTAAGACCATCACGCTGAAGGTCATGGCGGAATCCTTCAGTGACATGGGTGTGCCGGTGTTCATGGCAGATGTGAAGGGGGACATCGCCGGAATGTTGAATCCGGGTACGGATTTCCCGGATTTGCAGAAGCGGGCGGAAGCATTCGGCTTGGCAGAGGAGGGATTTTCCTTTAAGGGGTATCCCGTGAACCTCTGGGATATCTACGGACGGAAGGGCATGCCCCTTCGTACCACGATTTCCGAGATGGGTCCTATGCTTCTGTCCAGGATACTGGAGTTGAACGATCTTCAGAGCACACTTCTGGGCATCATCTTCAAGATTGCGGATGACAACCGTCTGCTCTTGATCGATACAAAGGATCTCAAGGCCTGTGTGAACTATGTGCAGGATCATCGGTCGGACTTCGAGGGGGATTACGGCAAGATGAGCCCCGCTTCCCTCAGTGCCATCACCCGGGCCGTTGTGTCCTTGGAGCTTGCGGGAGGAGACGTGTTCTTCGGGGAACCTGCCTTGAGCATCCATGACTGGATGTCCCAGGATATGGGGCGCGGCGCGATCAATGTCCTTGCCAGCGAAAGCCTCGTGAACAATGGGAGACTGTACTCCACCTTTCTGCTCTGGCTCCTGAGCGAGCTCTTTGAGACCTTGCCGGAAGTTGGGGATATGGAAAAACCGAAGATGGTTTTTTTCTTTGACGAGGCACATCTTCTTTTCGACGGAGCCTCCAAGGCTCTCATGGACAAGACAGAGCAGGTGGTGAAACTGATCCGTTCCAAGGGCGTGGGGATTTACTTTTGCACACAGAATCCCAGGGATATTCCCGACGGGATCCTCGCCCAGCTTGGCAACAAAATCCAGCATGGCCTGCGGGCTTATACGCCGACGGAACAGAAGGCCATCAAGGCTGCGGCGGCATCTTTCCGGGAGAATCCGGAATTTGATGCAGCGGAGGTCATAACCTCTTTGGGAACGGGAAAGGCACTGGTGTCCTTCCTGGAGGAGGATGGCGTGCCGGGAATTGCTCAAAGGGTATCTATACTTCCGCCCAGGTGCAGCATGACGGGAATTTCGGAGAGCCAGAGGGAGGCGGCTATCAAGGGAAGCCTTTTCTATAGCAAGTACGCAGAGAGCTGCGACCCGGACTCCGCCTATGAGTTTCTGATGCGCCAAGGGGAGAATGAAGCTGCGGCAAAGGAAAAGGCTGCCGCAGAGGCTGCCCGGGCAAAGGAAGAGGAACGACTCGCCAAGGAACGGGCAAAAGAGGAAGAGCGCACGGCCAAGCTCCAGGCCAGAGAAGAGGCGCGTCTCGCCAGAGAAGAGGAAAAGAAGGCGTTGGCGGAGGAACGGGAAAAGGAGAAGGCCTTGCGTTCCGTGGGCAACAGCATTCTCGGCACAGTCGGACGGGCACTGGGCAACAGCGTGGGAAAATCTGTGGGGGGAACCTTCGGAAAGACCATCGGCGGCAATTTGGGGGCGAGCCTGGCGAGAGGACTCTTTGGAACGCTGTTCAAAAAATGACGAGCAAGCAGAAACTTTTTGTAGGTGATGGATTTGTCGAACGAGATGTTTGATGTGATAAAGGGTGATCTGGAGCAGTTGGAGGAGACACTCCTGAAAGCTGTGGAGTCATCGGAGCCCATCGTGCAGGAGATCGGCACTCATTTGGTGACGGCAGGAGGAAAGAGATTGCGGCCAGCTCTTTGCCTGTTGGCGGCTCATGGCGGACCGGGATTTGAGCTTGAGAGGATCCTTCCGTTGGCGGCGGCATTGGAGCTTATCCATACGGCATCCCTGGTTCATGACGATGTCATCGATAAGGCGGGAACCCGGAGAGGAATCCCCACAGCCAATGCTAAGTGGGGGGATAAGATATCCATCCTCGGCGGGGATTATATCTTTGCCCAAGCTTTTCGGCTCGTTGCTGCAGAGGAATACGGCGGCTACGTGTACCGTCGCCTGGCGGAGTTGGTGGGGAACCTGAGCACGGGGGAAATCATTCAGGATTGGCAGGTGTACAAGGCTTCCAGGGGTGTGGAGGATTATTACGATCGCATCCGGAAAAAGACGGCGGATTTCCTGGAGATTTGCTGCGATCTCGGCAGCGTCATCTCGGGAGTTTCCCGGGAGGATTCGAAGAGATTGGCAGAGTACGGCCACTGCATTGGCATGGCGTTCCAGATCACAGATGACATCCTCGATATCGAGCAGACGGAGGAAACCGTCGGTAAGCCCGTGGGCAACGATATACGCCAGGGCATTGTGACACTGCCCGTTATCCGGGCACTCAGCGAAAGCCCGAAGCGGGATGAGTTGGAAGCCATTGTGACGGATGCAGCCATGACGGAGGAAATGGTGGAGCGAGCTATCGCCATTGTTAAGGACAGCGGGGGCATCGGCTTTGCCAAGGGCGAGGCGGAGGAATATCTGATGCGGGCCAGAAAGGTACTGCCGGAGGCACTGCCCGAAGATGTGAAGAATGCCTTTCTCATGGTGGCAGATTTCATTGCAGAGCGTGATTTTTAAGGAGCGGCAATATGTTTGGCATTGGGATACCGGAACTCATACTCATACTCATCGTGGGACTTATCGTCTTTGGGCCGAGCAAGCTTCCCGAGATTGGTCGCGCCGTGGGAAAGGGACTTAGGGAATTCCGCAAGGCATCCAGCGCATTGCAGGCGGTTATCAACGCTTCGGAGGAATCTCCTCCGCCCCCAAGACCTGCTTCCGCTGTCCGAGCGGCGGAACCGGTGCGTGATGGGGAAGCTCTCGACAGCGGGGAAGAGACGAGAACAGCATCCGCCGAATATGAACCTCCCACCCAAGAATCGGTGAGAGCCAAGCTGGAGGAACAACAGAAGAATTCTTGAAGGGGATGCCTTTGCATTTTGCAGGGGCATTTTTTATAACGAAGCAAAAAAGATGTTCCCCACTTTCTCCTCCTGCCTCGTTGCGACGCAACGCTGACCTCCTTGGGGGAGACGCCGATGGGAATATTTCGCCTGTGGCGAAATTGGAAGAATTGCGTTATAATAAACATGGACGATTATGGTTTTGAGATTGGGAGGATTTGTATATGTTTGGATTGGGTGTACCGGAGCTTTTGATCATTCTTGTCATAGGACTCGTGCTGTTTGGGCCTGGGAAGTTGCCCGATGTGGGAAAGGCATTGGGCAAGAGCATTCGAGAGTTCAAGAACGCCAATAAGGAGGAAGAACCCGTGAACGTGACGGAGAAACCTAGGGAGCTGGCGGTAAAGGCGGAAGAGACGGAGAAAAAGTGATTGGGCAGGGAGCAGTGATGTCAGAAGAGAAGAGTACGGAAGAACAGCTTCCCGCAACAGTGAGCGAGGAAGAAGAAACGGTGTCGGATGACGGCAGCATGTCCTTGGTGAAGCACCTGGAGGAGCTTCGTTACCGGATCATCCGAAGTCTCCTTGCTGTAGGCGTGGGCAGCGGCATCGCCTATTATTTCATCGACGGGATCATGCATTGGCTGACGCTGCCCGTGGGGAAGCTCTATTACATGCAGCCTTCCGAGGCATTCTTCACCTATCTGAAGGTGGCGGTGG
>CAMIWP010000123.1 GCA_946402475.1 uncultured Selenomonadaceae bacterium | reverse complement strand
TACGGGGCGTTCTAGTTTCCAGCAGCCGGTTGTGCAGATGGAAACTAGAACGCCCCGTATGAGAAGAAATCCGCACCGTCCTGCGGGATTTCACGAGAATCCATATCGGGAAAGGGAGAGAAGTGAGGACACCATGCCGCAAGCGCCTTCCACGGCCGAAATCGGCAGCAGAACTCTCAGTAGTGCAACTACGCTCTCATCTATCTGGGATAAACGGAAGCCTCCCGCCGAAGGGGGACGCAGTAACTTTTAGAAAGAGGGAATCCATGGAATGACAACAGAAAACGAAAAAACTTTCAGCATTACGCTCACCACCTTAGCCACCTGTATGGATGCTATATTGCCCTTCCTACGGGACGAAACCGTGTTTGAGGTCTATGTGAACCCCGATGGGAAAGTATGGCAGGACAGTTTTCGGGGCAGGGAGTTCACAGGAGTTACCCTGACTCCTGCCCAAACCAAGCAGATCATCCTGAACGTGGCGGCCTTGACCGACCAGTTGGTGACGGAGGAAAAGCCAGCCATTGACGCAGACATTCCCGCCAACAATTTCTTCGACAAATGCCGCTTTGAGGGTAACCTTCCGGGCATTGTGTCCGCACCTACCATCAATATCCGCAAGCATCCGAAAAAGATCTTTACCTTGGAGGACTATGTGCGCCAGGGGATTCTTTCGGAGGGGCAGCAGGAAATCCTGCTCCAAGCCATTCGGGACAAGAAGAACATCATTGCGGCGGGAGGCACCAAGAGCGGAAAGACGACCTTCCTCAATGCGCTTCTTGCCGAGATTTCCAAGTGTGATGATCGGGTGATTCTCATCGAGGACACGCCGGAGCTTCAATGCAAGGCTGTGGACTGCGTTTCCATGCGCACCATGCGTTCCTTTTCCATGGCGGACTGCCTCCGCTGCGTCCTTCGTATGACCCCCGACCGCATTGTAGTGGGGGAGGTGCGCGGGGGCGAGGCGTTGGCGCTCCTTGATGCTTGGTCAACAGGGCATGGCGGGGGCTGCTCCACTGTCCACTCCAATTCGGCAAGGGACACCCTGCTCCGGCTGGAGAATATGACAGCCCGTGTCTCCCAGAACCCCCAGCAGTCCACCATCGGACAAGCCGTGAACCTCATTGTCTATCTGAAATACACGGGAGGTCACCGCAGATGCGAAGATATTATCGAGGTCAATGGCTACGATGCCGCAAAGAAGGAATATAACCTGAAAAAGATTGGCTAGGGGGATTGTATGTCACAGGAATACAGAATGGATATCACGATTGTATCCGCTCAGGATGAGGCAAAGGTGTGTCAAGATGTGATTGCCCTGCTGGAAACCAAAGGAATTGTCATCAGGGAAGGGCAGCAGGGCAAAGAGGGAGAGGCTCGGAACATTTTATTCTCGGTAACGCCGGAGGAAGGACATGAACGTGAGATTGCTGATGTGTTCAAAAATTTTTCTAAAAAAAACGAGACAGCAATTCTTCGCGTTGGTTATGAAGAGAGTGAATCCGGAGCCTATGGGTATGGTGTCCTGCAAAACGGTATGGTATTGGATTCTTTTTGGGAGGAACGGCAGGAGAGGGCATCTCCATTGGCGGAGCAACTGCGCTCTTCCATTTTGGAAGGACGGGTATCTTTCGAGGAAGCGTATCGGCGGCACGAACCGAAGCTGGACAGACAATCCGGGGAGTCCATTCATCTTATGCTTGGATGGAATTCCTGCAAGCGCGTGGTGGAAGGCAAGGCGAATGCCATTCTGGAGGAACGGATGCCGAACGCTTCCAGAGAGGCCGAAGTCTATGGAATGTACTTTCGAAAGTTTATGTCATCCCAGGATCTTTCCAGCAGTGAACGACTGGAAAGGTTGGATGAGGAGATCGCACGTTCTATGCTTCGCGTGGGATACCGTACCGGGGAGATTGCCCAAGCCATTCAAAATTGCAGTCCCAAAGCACAGGTATTTATCAAGCCAAGAAATCTGGAAACTTACGCCAAAGGCGTTCTTCAGGCAGCACAACGGGAACAGCGAAGTATGGGTGGCGGAAGATAAGAGCTTATCATGTTTTGTGCTTTAGAGATAGGAGGTTATTCTTCATGAATAGCAAGCGTGTGAAACTTTATGGAAAAAAGGCGGCAGTATTCATTGGCAGTCACAAGGGTATGTTTCTTCAGCTGGGGCTGATGGCAGCGGTGGTGGGCTTCCTGCCGGACTCCGTGGCCTATGCCCAGAGCGGCGCGGCAGACGATACCATTTCCGTTCTGACCAAGCCCCTTTCCCGCATGGAGAGCCTGATGTCGGGGCCGGTGCCAAAAGCCATTGTCACCATCGGCGCGGCTACGGGGGCTGCGTCATGGGCGCTCAATATCGAGAATCAGGTTACGAAAACCGCCATGCGTGTGGTGGGTGGCGGTTCCGTTGCCTTGGGCGCGGCCACCTTTGTCAGCCAAACCACGGGCATGGTGTTCCTGTGAGGTGAGCCATGGTCAAAGAAGAAAATGCCAGCATCCCATGGTTCGAACTTCCCTTCTACCGTTCCCTGACGGAGCAGATCCTCTTTCTGGGTGCGCCGAGGTCGGCCATCATGGTCAATGCTTTGGTGGCGTTCTTGTTCATCATCAATTTCCATTTTTTCTACATCATTCCCATATCGCTGCTGTTCCACTTCGGCTGTATCTATGTGGCGCGGAGCGATGACCAGTTTTTCGATTGCCTGAAGGTCTACCAGACCAAGAAGAATTACTACTGCACATGAATCTTATCCGGGTGGCATGGCTTATGTCGTGCCACCCGGCCGAGGGAGGCGCGATATGTCCCTATTGAAAGAATACGATGCGGATGCCACGTCCGTGGAGGAGTGGCTGCCCTGGGGCGGGCTGACCATGCCCTTCGTTATGCAGCAGAAGGACGGAAGCTGCTTCAGCGTGATGGAATACACGCCCTATGAGAAGAACCGTTTTTCCAAGCCCCTGAAGGCACCGGACTTCTGCCGGGGCTGGTCGCTCTGGAGCGAGTACCAGCATACATCGGAGAGTGACCGATATTTTCTCACCCTCTGTTGGAACCCCTTTACATCCAAGCACAGCCGCGCTATCGAGAACACCTTGAATGTGGAGGTGGAAAAGGGAAACTTCCTGCCCTATTTCGCTCAGGAAGCGCAGGGGCTTTTGCGGGAGATCCAGTCCGTCACTGCGGCGCACCTTTTGGAATACCAAGACCTGATGGATTTTCTTTCCTTCACCCTCGCCATGGGAGAGAGCCGGGCAATCATGCCGGATGTGCCGCTCTACATGGATGCCCTGCTTTCCCAAGACATTGCATTTGATTTTCGCGCCAATGATATTTTCATCAACGGCAAGAAGGTTCTGATTCTGACACTGCCAAGCATGCCGGACACGGAGAAACTGACGGAAATCGTAAAGGACGTTCCTTTCCGTTATGTGCGCCGGATGCTCCTTTTCAACGAAAATGAGGCTAAGGCCGAGATAAAGAAGTATGCGGAGAAATGGTGCCATCTCAGAAAGACCATGCGGGAACGGATGATGGAGGGCATTCTGTCTGCACTCAACGGCTACTCCTATCACGGCTTTATCTTTCACTTGAAGGAAGGAGAAGCCACGGATTTTCAAGCCTCGGTATCGGATTTTCTCATAGAGCGGCAACTGCCCTTTCTCTTCGAGGAATTCAATCTCAAAGATACTTGGTGGGGGAGTCTGCCGGGGGTATATCTTGCCAATATCACACCGCCTCTTTTGGGGCTTCCCTCCTTGGAAAGCCTCATCTGCCACCGGGAGGAGCAGGAAGAGGAACGGCGGCAGCATCGGTTCCGGCATCTTCTGGATGCTATGGAGAAAGACCAGACAGAGAAGAAGGGAGTGGATCTGGAATATGTATCGGATGGATCGGTTTCATCGCCGGAAGGAATACCTCAAGTACGCTCTGCCCTACGGCCGCATCATTCATGACCCGGCCATCGTGCTGAACAAGGACGGCTCCTTGCAGACCACATGGATGTACCGGGGGCCTGACCTCAATTCGGCCATCAAGGAACAGCTTGCCATCATGACCCAGCAGCTCAACACTTCCTTCCAAGGTCTGGACACGGGCTGGGTGCTGTACTTCGAGGCACAGCGGATGCCTTCCACTTCCTACGCCAAGGATGTGCATTTTCCCGATGTGATCACCAAGGCCATGGACGATGAGCGGAAAGCCTTTTTCGGCAGCGGTCAGCATTTTGAGTCCAATTATTACGCCACGGCATACTGGATGCCGCCGAACGACCAAGAGGGGAGAATCCGGGAACTGGTGGTGGAGGGAGCCAAGCGCAAGGAGATCTCTGCCGAGGACAATATCGAAGCATTTGCCGCCGTGGTGGACAAGCTCATGGGGATATTTGCTTCTTTGCGTATTCCGGCGCATTTTCTGAACCAGGATGAAATGCTCACCTATCTTCATTCCTGCGTGTCGGACTTTGCCAGACCTATGGCCATGCCCAAGCACCCTCTGCTCCTTGACCACTATCTCTGCGACGCTCCCCTTTCCGGGGGATTGGAGCCGAGGCTGGGGAAGAAGCATCTGCGGGTGGTGGTACCCATCGGTTATCTGGGAAGTTCCGTCTTCGGCATGTTCGACCGGCTGAACCAACTGGATTTTTCCTATCGGTGGGTGACAAGGTTCTTCTGCCTCTCCAAGCAGGATTCCATCGAGGAGCTTACCCGTATCAAGAAGGGATGGTACGGAAAGACCAAGCCTCTTTCGGCTATGATGAAGGAATTGCTTTTGGATCGGGAATCCCCTGAAAATCTCAACGAGAACGCCCTGATGAAGTTCGACGAGGCAAAGGATGCTATTACCTCCGTGG
>CAMIWP010000122.1 GCA_946402475.1 uncultured Selenomonadaceae bacterium | reverse complement strand
GCATATGACGACATATTCGGCGTCGTTTTTCTATCAAAAATCATCGTGTCAGTACACTGTTTCCTTCCGGGAAGGAAAAACGGCAGGCGTGGTTCAGGGGGCCGGAGCCATGCCCCAGATCCAGCATGGCGGACAGTGCCTCGCGGACGTATGCCTTGGCCTTTCCCACGGCGGTTTCCAGATCGTGTCCCAGGGCCAGGTTGGAGGCGATGGCGCTGGAGAGGGTGCAGCCCGTTCCGTGGGTGTTGGGGTTCGCCACACGCTCGGCTTGGAACCAGAGCAGTTCCTTATCCCGGTACAGGAGATCGTCGGCGTCTTCCTTGGAATGACCTCCTTTGCAGAGCACGGCGCAACCGCACATGGCGGAGATCTCGGCAGCACCCCGCTCCATCTCTGCCTTGCTTTCGACGGGCCTGCCTAGAAGCACCTCCGCTTCCCGAAGATTCGGCGTGATCACCGTAGCAAGGGGGAGCAGCTTTTTTTTCAGGGTGTCAAGAGCCGTATCATCCAGCAGACGTGCCCCGCTGGTGGCTACCATGACGGGATCCACCACCAACTTTTGGACGCGATAGTGCTCCATGCGTTCCGCGATGACCTCGATCAGCGCCGAGGAGGAGACCATACCCACCTTGACCGCATCGGGCGGGATGTCCGAAAAGACGCTGTCGATCTGGGCCGCGAGAAATTCCGGCGTCGACTCGCTGACGGCTGCGACTCCCATGGTATTCTGCGCCGTCAGGGCCGTGACGGCGCTCATGCCGAAGACTCCGTGGGCCATCATGGTCTTGAGATCCGCCTGTATGCCGGCTCCTCCGCTGGAATCACTGCCGGCAATGGTCAATGCTGTTTTCATGTTCGGGGCTCCTTTTCTGTTTCGAGATGGTTGACTACTTCGCCGGGAAACGGAATTTCTCCTTCTTCGCAACGGATGGGGGAATCGTAAAAAATAAATTAAAAAAATTCCTTGGAAGTCTGGCAGGAATTTCGCATTTGGTGCATAATATATACACTGATACGGGGTATGCCAGGATTCATGTGTTTATATGAAATGGGAGGGATTACTTTGCGAGAACTCGACGTAAAGACCATCACGGAGAACGTAGCCGAGATGTGCAAGGAAGCGGCCTACTATCTGCCGGAGGACGTCTACAACGGGCTGAAACGAGGCCGTGAGACGGAGAAGTCCCCGGTGGGTCAGGTGGTTCTTGACCAGATCATCCGCAACGCGGAGATTGCCAAGGCGGAGGATCGTCCTTACTGTCAGGATACGGGCATGACCATCGTGTTTCTGAAGATCGGGCAGGATCTTCACATCACGGGAGGCAATCTGGAGGATGCCGTGAACGATGGCATTGCCAAGGGCTACACCGAGGGATATCTCAGGAAATCCGTGGTGTCGGAGCCCCTGTTCAACCGGAAGAACACCCAGAATAACACCCCGGGGGTCATCTACACGGAGATCGTTCCGGGGGACAAGTTGGATATCACCGT
Organism: uncultured Selenomonadaceae bacterium; assembly: GCA_946402475.1. The sequence continues at coordinate 3,368 of CAMIWP010000122.1, read as the reverse complement.
GGCTCCCAAGGGCTTTGGTTCTGAGAACAAGTCCGGGGTGAAGATGTTGGTTCCCGCCGACGGCGTGGAGGGCGTCAAGAGAGCCGTCATGGAGATCATCCTCCATGCCAGCATGAATCCCTGCCCGCCCATGGTGGTAGGCGTGGGCATCGGCGGTACCATGGATCGTGCGGCCCTCATGTCCAAGAAGGCACTCACCCGTTCCATTGACCAACGCAATCCCATGCCGGAGTACGCAAAGCTGGAGGAGGAGCTCCTGGAGCTCATCAACCAGACGGGCATCGGCCCCCAGCTGGGAGGCACCACCTCTGCGCTGGCGGTCAACATCGAGTGGGGTCCCACCCATATCGCGGGACTTCCGGTGGCTGTCACCATTTGCTGCCATGCGATGCGCCATGCGCACCGCGAGCTTTGAGACGGATTTGCGACAGGAGGATATAGAGAATGGCTGAACAGATCAAGATACAGACTCCCTTTACGGAGGAGATGTCCCGCAAGCTCCACGCCGGCGACGCCGTGCTCATCACCGGCGAGATCATCGCCGCCCGCGACGCCGCCCATAAGGCCATGACGGAGGCTCTGGCCAGAGGCGAAAAACTTCCGGTGGACTGGAAAAATCAGATGGTGTACTATCTCGGCCCTACTCCGGCAAAGCCCGGGGATCCCATCGGCTCCTGCGGCCCCACCACTTCCGGCCGCATGGATGCCTACACGCCCACGATGCTGGATCAGGGGATCAAGGGCATGATCGGGAAAGGCTCCCGCTCAACGGAAGTCATCGAGTCCATGAAGAAAAACGGCGTGACGTATTTTGCTGCGGTAGGCGGCGCGGCTGCCCTCATTGCCAAGTCCGTCAAGAAGTATGAGGTGCTCGCCTATCCCGAGCTCGGTCCCGAGGCCGTGGCCCGTCTCACCGTTGAGGATTTTCCCGCCATTGTCGTCATCGACTGCGAGGGCAACAGCCTCTATGAGACGAATCAGGAGAAGTATCGTACGCTGAAAGGCTATTGATCAATTTCGAATTGTATTAGGAGGTTCAGAATGTATAACACGACTTTTTACGTGCGCCGCTTGCACTCCCTCTGCGGTCTCGTCTGCTTGGGCGCCGTGCTCATTGAGCACATCTTCACGAATTCCATGGCCCTTGGAGGGCCGGCGGCTCTCAACGGAGCCTTGGCCATGATGGAGCTCATCCCGAAGCCGATCTTCCTCGGCCTTGAGATCGGAGCCATTGCGGTTCCCCTGCTCTTCCACGCCATCTACGGCATCTACATCGCCCTTCAGGCCAATAACAACCCCGGCCGTTTCGGCTACCTCCGCAACTGGAATTTTGCCCTTCAGCGCTGGACGGCATGGTTCCTGGTGGTTTTCCTCATCTGGCATATCTTCTACCTCCGCATCTTCACGAAGGGGGTTACCGGCACTCCTATTTCCTATGAGCTGTTGCAGAGTTACTTTACGGGGAATCCCATTGTGGCGATCCTCTACATCCTCGGCATGTTCGCCGCGATTTTCCATTTCTGCAACGGCATCACTACCTTCTGCATGACCTGGGGTATCACCAAGGGCCCGCGCTCCCAGAACGTGGTGGGTACCATAAGCATGGGACTCTGCGCCGTTCTCTGCCTGATCACCCTGGCATTCATGGGCAGCTACTTCATGTGATGGGCTGTTAGGAATCGTTAGTAAAGGAGAATTTCAATGGCTAAAGCAGAAAAAAGGATTATTGTCGTAGGCGGCGGTCTTTCGGGACTTATGGCCACGTTGAAGATTTGCGAGGACGGCGGTGTGGTGGACCTCTTTTCCTACTGCCCCGTGAAGCGCTCCCACTCCCTTTGCGCCCAGGGCGGCATCAACGCCTGCATGGACACCAAGGGCGAGCATGACAGCATCTACGAGCATTTCGATGATACGGTTTACGGCGGTGACTTCCTGGCTGACCAGCTGGCTGTCAAGGGCATGGTCGAGGCGGCTCCGAAGCTCATCAAGATGTTTGACCGCATGGGCGTGCCCTTCACCCGCACTCCCGAAGGCGTCCTGGACCTCCGCAACTTCGGCGGCCAGAAGAACAAGCGCACCTGCTTCGCCGGCTCCACCACGGGCCAGCAGCTCCTCTACGCGCTCGACGAGCAGGTGCGCCGCTGGGAGACCAAGGGCAAGGTGAAGAAATACGAGTTCTGGGAATTCATCAAGGCCATCAAGAACAAGGACGGCGTTGTCCGCGGCATCGTGGCCCAGAACATGAACTCCAACGAGATCACCTCCTTCCCGGCGGATGTGGTCATCTTGGCAACGGGAGGCCCCGGACAGGTCTACGGGCGCTGCACGGCGTCCACCATCTGCAACGGCTCCGCTGTTTCCGCCGTGTATCAGCAGGGCGCGGAGATCGGCAATCCCGAGTTCCTCCAGATCCATCCCACGGCCATTCCCGGTTCCGACAAGAACCGCCTGATGTCCGAGGCTTGCCGCGGCGAGGGCGGGCGCGTTTGGGTATGGCGCCAGAATCCCCAGACGGGGGAGAAGGAGCGCTGGTACTTCCTGGAGGACATGTATCCCGCTTACGGCAACCTTGTGCCCCGTGACGTCGCTTCCCGGGCAATCTACAAGGTCGTGGTCCACATGGGACTCGGCATGCAGAACCCGAACCGGGTCTATCTCGATCTCTCCCACATCCCCGCGGATTACCTGGAGCGCAAGCTGGGGGGCATCCTGGAGATGTACACGGACTTCGTGGGCAAGAGCCCCGCGGAGGTTCCCATGGAGATCTTCCCCTCCATCCACTACTCCATGGGCGGCATCTGGGTGGATCGGGAGCATCACACGAACATCCCCGGACTCATGGCATCCGGCGAGTGCGATTACCAGTACCACGGCGCCAACCGCTTGGGAGCCAACTCCCTCCTCTCCGCCGCCTATTCCGGCACCATCTCCGGCCCGGAGGCGCTTCGTTACGCCCGCGCGGGAGAGAACGGTGTCGAGCTCACCAAGGATGAGATGGAAGCGGCCCGCAAGGAGTGCGTGGAGGAATTCGACCGCATCCGCAACATGAACGGGCAGGAGAATGCCCACCAGCTCCATCATGAGCTGGGCGACATCATGTACAAGTACGTTTCCGTGGAGCGTGACAACAACGGCCTCAAACAGTGCATGAAAGAGCTCCATGCCCTTCTGAAGCGCTGGGATAACATCGGTGTTACGGATCATGGCAGCTGGGCAAACCAGGAAGCGATGTTCGTCCGTCAGCTCCGCAATATGATTGTCTATGCAATGGCTATCACCAAGTCTGCTTTGCAGCGTGATGAAAGCCGTGGCGCTCATGCCAAGATCGTCCTGAAATCCGACTACGATTCCTGGGATGCAGCCAAGAA
>CAMIWP010000121.1 GCA_946402475.1 uncultured Selenomonadaceae bacterium | reverse complement strand
TTAAGCTGGAGTCTTAGCGCCCGTAAAGCCCTGGGTAAATTCGACTAGATTCAGTGGAAGTCTGAAACTCCCACTGAATAAGTCTCATTTTATATAATGTAATAAGGAGAAAATATGGAGCAGGAAGATACCATCAGCGCTGTTGCAACTGCTGTGGGAGAAGCCGGAATCGGCATTGTGCGCCTGAGCGGAGAAAGATCCGTTGAGATTGCAGAAAAAATATTTTGGTGTAACAATAAAAATAAACTGTCACAATTATCCTCTTATCGAGCAGCTTACGGGCAGATCCGTGATCTTCGGGGAGAGATGGTGGATGAGGCCATTGCCCTTGTCATGCGGGGTCCTCGTTCCTATACCGGGGAAGACGTGGTGGAACTGCAATGCCACGGGGGCGTCATGGCCCTGCGCCGCACCTTGGCCCTGACCTATGAGGCGGGAGCCAGGCCGGCGGAGAGGGGAGAGTTTACCAAGCGGGCCTTTCTCAACGGAAGATTGGATCTTTCCCAGGCACAGGCCGTCATGGATGTCATACAGGCAAAGACGGAGGCATCCCTGAAGGTCGCCGCGGGGCATCTTTCGGGAGCCTTTTCCAAAAGGATCGGGAAACTGCGGGGGGATATTTTGGAGCAGATCGCCCATTTGGAGGCCAGCATTGATTTTCCCGAGGAGGATGTGGAGGATGTGGTACTGGATCGCGTGGATGAAAAAGTGATGGACTTCATCAACTATCTGGAGGACATGCTTCGGACGGCGCGGACGGGAAGAATCCTTCGGGAGGGCCTTATGACGGCCATCATCGGCAAGCCCAACGTGGGAAAGTCCAGCCTTCTCAACGCCCTTTTGAGGGAGGAACGGGCCATTGTCACGGATATTCCCGGCACCACCCGGGACAGCATCGAGGAATGGGTGGATCTGGGGGGCGTCCCCCTTCGCATCGTGGACACGGCGGGAATCCGCAGGACGGAGGACGCCGTGGAGCGCATGGGGGTGGAAAAGTCCAGAGAATACGCGGAGGATGCCTCCCTCATTCTGGCGCTCTTCGACGTCTCCGAGGATCTCACGGAGGAGGACGAGGAGATCATGAAGCTCATCGAGAACAGAAATGCCATCCTCGTCTTGAGCAAAAAGGACAAAAAGCCCGCATTCCCCCCTGAGAGGCTCCAGGAGCGTTTTTCCGGCTTTCCCCTATGTCGCATATCAACAAGAGAAGAAACAGGGCTCAGAGAGCTTGAGAAGGCCATCCTTCAAAAGGTGTATGAAAAGGATTTTTCCGTGGAGGAAGGTTCCTTTGTCAATGACGAGCGACAGGCGGATCTTCTGCGGCAGGCAAAGGCCCGCTTGGAGGAGGCGAGGGGAGCCGTGGCCTCCGGCATGGGGGCGGACTTCGTGTCCATCGATCTTCGCTCCGCATGGGAGAAACTGGGGGAAATCACCGGGGAAACCGTGGGAGAGGACATCATCGACGAGATTTTCCGTCGGTTCTGCATAGGAAAGTAGGGAAGAAATGTTTATTGCGGGAGAGTACGATATCATTGTCATCGGGGCGGGACACGCGGGGGTGGAAGCCGCTCTGGCGGCGGCGAGGATGGGGTGTGGGACCCTTCTCGTGACCCTTTCCATGGAAAACATCGCCATGATGCCCTGCAATCCTTCCGTGGGAGGCCCCGCCAAGGGGCATCTGGTACGGGAGATCGACGCCCTCGGCGGGGAGATGGGGATCAATGCGGACAAGACCTGCATCCAGTTCCGCATGCTCAACACGGGGAAGGGGCCGGCGGTACAAGCCCTTCGCGCCCAGGCGGACAAGAAGCTCTATCAGCTCGTCATGAAGGAGACCTGTGAGAACACGGAGAATCTCGATGTCAAGCAGATTCTGGCAGAATCCCTCATCGTTGAGGGCAATGAGGTGAAGGGCATCGAGGCGGAAACGGGGGAGAGCTATCTGGCCAAGGCGGTGATCATCGCCACGGGAACCTATCTCAAGGGGCGCATCATCATCGGTGAGAGCACCTACGAGGGAGGTCCCAACGGGCAGAGGGCGGCGGTGAATCTTTCGAGATCCCTGTTGGACAACGGCATCCGCCTCATGCGGTTCAAGACGGGGACCCCGGCCCGGGTGGACGCTCGGACCTTGGACTACGGCAAGATGCAGCTCCAGCCGGGGGACGAGGAATGCGGGAATTTTTCCTTTTTGAGCGACGAGAGAACCAGGGAACAGGTTTCCTGCTGGCTCACCTATACGAACGAAGCCACCCACGAGATCCTTCGGAAGAACATGCACCGCGCCCCCATGGCCAACGGGGTCATCGAGGGCATCGGGCCGAGGTACTGTCCCTCCATCGAGACGAAGATCGTGCGCTTTCCCGACAAGGAGAGGCATCAGCTCTTTCTGGAGCCGGAGGGGCTTCACACCAACGAGGTCTACGTGCAGGGCATGTCCACCAGCATGCCCATGGACGTGCAGCTCGCCTTTCTCCACACGATCCCCGGCCTGGAACACGCAAAGGTCATGCGGGCGGGCTACGCCATCGAGTACGACTGCATCGACCCCTTGCAGCTAAAGCCTTCCCTGGAGTTCAAGAACATCTCCGGGCTCTTTTCCGCCGGCCAGTCCAACGGCACATCGGGTTATGAGGAAGCGGCGGCCCAGGGGCTCATGGCGGGCATCAACGCCGCCTTGAAGATCCGGGGAAAGGAACCCCTCGTGCTCCGCCGCTCCGAGGGATACATCGGGGTTCTCATCGACGATCTCGTGACCAAGGGAACCAATGAGCCCTACCGCATGATGACCTCCCGGGCGGAGTACCGGCTGATCCTGCGGCAGGACAATGCGGACAGCCGACTCACCCCCATAGGCCGCCGCATCGGCTTAGTGAAGGACGACCGCTGGGAGAGGTTCACGAAAAAGCAGAAGGCGGTGGAGGACGCTTTGGAACTTCTGGAAAAGAAGATCCTCACTCCCAGCCGGGAGACCAAGGAAAAGCTCGAAAAGGCGGGAATTGAGCCCATCCGGACGGCAATGCCGCTGGGGGAGCTCATGCGCCGTCCCGGTGTGACCTACGAAGGACTCCGGCGGGTCTTCGACCTGCCGGAGCTTGCCCCCGAGATCCGAAAACAGGCGGAGATTCGCATCGTGTACGAGGGGTATATCAAGAAGCAGATGGAACAGGTGGAGCGCATGGAGAGACTGGAGGACAAGCTCCTGCCAGAGGATATGGACTACGGACGGATAACGAGCCTTCGGGAGGAGGCCAGGGAGAAGCTCGCGGCCGTCCGTCCCCGTTCCCTGGGGCAGGCGGGACGCATCTCCGGCGTGTCTCCCGCGGACATTTCCGTGCTTATGGTGTATCTGGAACAGCAGAGAAGGATGAAGAGCGATGTTCGGGGATGAAATGCGCCGGGCGGCGAAAGCCTACGGAATAGAGCTCACAGAAGCACAGCAGAATCGGTTTCAGCGGTACTATGAGCTTCTGATGGAGTGGAATGAAAAGATCAATCTCACCGCCATCACGGATCCGAAGGAGGTGGCGGTGAAGCACATGATCGATTCCCTTTCGGGGTGGGACAAAAAAATGCCGACAGAGGATGTCGGCGTCATTGACGTTGGAACGGGGGCGGGGTTTCCGGGGATTCCCCTCAAGATCTTCCAGCCGGGACTGCGCCTTACCCTGCTGGACTCCTTGAACAAGCGGGTGAAATTCCTTCGGGCCGTGGCGGAGGAGCTGGGCCTTGAAAATGTCACCTGTATCCACGGACGGGCGGAGGAGGCGGCCAGGGACAAATCCCTCAGGGAAGGCTTTGACCTCGCTGTTTCCCGGGCCGTGGCGCGGCTGCCGATCCTTGCGGAATACTGTCTTCCCTTCGTGAAGGCAGGGGGTGCGTTCATCGCCTGGAAGGGATTGCAGTACCGGGAAGAGGCGGAGGAGGCGGAAAAGGCCGTCTCCCTTCTCGGGGGGAAGGGCATCGAGATTCGGGAGATCCGCCTTCCCGGGCTGGAAGATGTCCGCGCCATCCTCCGCATTCCAAAAGAAAAGTCCACCCCCAAGGCGTATCCCAGAAAGGCCGGAATCCCTGTGAAGAAGCCTTTGGGAATAGGATGAGGGGGCGGTTTCGTGAAATGGCTCAATCATCAGGTGGTGACCGGCTTCCTCGTGTACGCAGCGACGGATGATCTGCTTCTTGCTGCCTGTGGCATGGCCGGGGCCATTTTTCCGGACAAGATCGAGGGGAATCCCAGAGGCGGATTTTCCCGTTTCGGCTGGCGGAGCCGTCATCGTGGCTGGTCCCACTGGCCGCTCCTCTACCTTGCCCTGATGGGGTTCCTGCTGAAATGGCAGGGGATATCGAATGTCTGGGAGCTCTTGGGCAATGCGTCTTTGCGGGGAAGCCCTTCCATGGTGGGCCTTGCCTTCTGCTCCGGCGCTCTGCTGCACATTTTGGAAGACGCTCTTTGCGGGAAGGTGCCCATCCTCACGCCGAATCAGAAATACGGCATACGGCTGTTCAAGGTGGGTTCCATCAAGGAATATGTGGTGTCCATCGGGATTGTGCTCCTCTGCTATGCTGTTAAGGAAACGCTGATTAAATGAAGTCGTCCAGATTGACGTAGATTGCGTGTCCCTCCCAAGGAGACAAACCGCAGTCATAGTGGTGCTATGTCGAGGATTTGTCGACACAGGGAGGACGCGCAAGATGCGTCAAGGTGGGCGGCTGAATTAATCAGTGGTTCCTTAAGTTGTGGGGATGAATCATTTTTATTTTCATGGCAGGAAGGAAGGTTATAGGTGGAGAATGGGAAATGGAAAAAGTAGATGTGACATAAAATTATACTAGAGAGCGTTAGAATTTCCCGAAGGGAAAGCTCTTACGCTCTCTGCA
>CAMIWP010000120.1 GCA_946402475.1 uncultured Selenomonadaceae bacterium | reverse complement strand
CCAGCGCCATGACATCCGGTTTGTCCGTCAGGACAAGGGCGATTTCCGCATCCAAAGACCCCTCGTCAATGGCATCTATAATGGACTGCAGATCCGTCCCTCGACCGGAACAGAGGACCCCCAATACTTCCTTAGCCATGGAACACGCCACCTTTGATGATCACTTGATGAGGCCCCTTGACAACCTTGCCGATCTCGTAACAAATTTCTCCCCGAGCCGCCAGATGCTCCTTGATTCCTTCCCCTTCTCCGGCATCTGCGATGATGACCATGCCGATGCCCATGTTGAAGGTGCGGTACATCTCCTTCCACTCCACGTTGCCCCATTCCTGGAGAAGCCGGAAGATGACAGGCATTTCCCAGCGATCCGCGCGGATCTCCGCCGCCATATCCTCCGGCAAAGCCCTGGGGATATTGTCGTAGAACCCTCCGCCGGTGATGTGTACCATGCCGTGAAGATTGAATTTCTCGATGAGGGGAAGGCAGATCTTCGGATAGAGCCTTGTGGGAGTCAGAAGCTCCTCGCCGATGGTCTTTCCCAACTCCTCCACGTACTCGTCCCCGCGGCAGCCTTTCCGCTCAAAGACGATTTTCCGCACAAGAGAATACCCATTGGAATGAACCCCCGAGGAGGGAATTCCCAGAAGCACATCCCCTTCCTTCACGGCCTCGCTGGTGATGAGCTTGGATTTCTCCACCACGCCCACGGCAAACCCGGCGATGTCGTATTCTCCTTGGGGATAAAATCCCGCCATCTCCGCCGTCTCGCCGCCGATCAGGGCACAGCCGGATTCCTTGCATGCCGCGGCAACTCCCTTGACGATCTCCGCCACCTGCAGGGGATCCAGCTTGCCCACGGCGAGATAGTCCAGGAAAAAAAGAGGCTCCGCCCCCTGGACGAGGATGTCATTGACGCACATGGCAACGGCATCCTGTCCGATGGTGTCGTGCTTGTTGAGGGCAAAGGCCAGCCGCAGTTTCGTCCCCACGCCGTCCGTCCCGGATACGAGAACCGGCTCCTTGTACCTGCCGAGGGCGAAGAGACCGCCGAAGCCGCCCAGATCTCCGAGGACTTCCGGCCGATAGGTAGCCCGTACGCTGTCCTTGATGAGCTTCACCGAACGGTTCCCCGCATCGATATCCACACCGGCATCGCGGTAAGTAAGCTTGTCTTCCATTTGTTCCTCCAACCTCAACCTTTCTTTCCGTGCTCGAAAACATACTTGCTGTCTCCCGAAGAAACCTCGCCCCGGGCAACGGGATAAGCGCTGTTGAAACAAGCATAGCACATGTCCTCTGCATCGGCATGGGCAAAGCTCTCCTTCAGGCCCTCCAGCGACAGGAAATGCAGGGAATCCGCCTCAATGTATTGACGGATCTCCTCCACGGATTTCGTCGCCGCAATGAGTTCCTTTCGAATGGAAGTGTCAATGCCGTAGAAGCAGGGATACCCGATGGGCGGAGAACTGACGCACATATGCACTTCCCTTGCCCCTGCGTTCCGCAGCATGCGAACGATCTTGCCGCTGGTAGTGCCCCGCACGATGGAATCATCCACCAAAATGACGGATTTCCCTTCCACTGCGGACCGTATCGGGTTCAGCTTGAGTTTCACTCCCCTGTCCCGCTTTTTCTGAGTGGGCTGGATAAAGGTGCGCCCGATGTAGCGGTTCTTGACAAGCCCCTCCATGTAGGGGATCCCCGACTCGAAGGCATATCCCGAGGCCGCGGTGTTCCCGGAATCCGGCACGGAAATGACAATATCTCCCCGAAAGCCGCTCTCCCTGGCCAAGATGCGTCCCATCATAAAGCGGGCCTCATGGACGCTCTGCCCGTCAATGACGGAATCGGGACGGGCAAAGTAGATGTACTCAAAGACACAGGAAGCCAGCTTCTGTCCGAAGGCAAATTTGTAGGACTTTACGCCGCTGTCGTCAATGACCACCATTTCCCCCGGCTCAATATCCCGGACGAAATAGGCTCCCACCACGTCCAGCCCGCAGGTTTCCGAGGAAAGGATCCATGTTCCGTCGTCCATCTTTCCGAGGCAAAGGGGACGGAACCCTTGAGGATCCCGAGCGCCGATGAGCTTGTCCTCCGTCATGATGGTAAGGCAGTAAGCGCCCTTGATCTTCCGCAGGCTTTCCATGACCTTGCCCTCAATGGTTTCCTTCCGGGAGCGGGCGATGAGATTTACAAACACCTCGGAGTCGATGGAGGTCTGGAAGATAGTGCCCTGTTCCTCTAACCCGTGGCGAATCTCCGCCGCATTGGTCAGGTTGCCGTTGTGGGCAAGGGCAATCTTGCCTCCCGAATAGTTCACCAACAGCGGCTGCGTATTGGCCAGCAGACTGGAGCCGGTGGTGGAATATCTCACGTGTCCCACGGCGATGTACTGCCCGTCCATGTGTGGCAGCTGATGCCGGAACACCTCATTCACGAGGCCCATGCCACGGGTAACGTCCATCCATGCCCCATCGGTAATGGCAATCCCGGCGCTCTCCTGCCCGCGATGCTGAAGAGCATAGAGCCCGAAATAGGTCATTTCTGAAACATCCTCGCTGCGGGAATAAACCCCATAGACACCGCATTCCTCTTTCCATTTGTTGTCGATATCGTACATACCCTTTTTCTGTCTCCTGTCTCTGCGGGAAAAACTCCCGCAGGAATCGAAACCATCGGGACTTAGGAACCACCAATCAGCGTTTCCTTAAAGCTGGGAAGCCACCCGAGACGCTTTCCTCTCCACATCCTGCACCAGTTTTTCCCGGTATTCCTGCAATTTCTTGGCCAGTGCCTCGTCCGTCACGGCAAAGATCTCCAGAGCGAACACGGCGGCGTTTTTCGCGCCGTTCACCGCCATGGTGGCCACGGGAATGCCCGAGGGCATCTGCACCGTGCTCAAGAGAGCGTCCATGCCGTTCAAGGGCGTCGCATTGATGGGAACGCCGATGACGGGCAGGGTCGTATAGCTGGCGATCACACCAGCGAGATGAGCCGCAGCTCCCGCCGCAACGATAAAGGCGCGGACTCCCCTCTCCGGCGCCGCAAGGGCGAGCTCGCGAACCTTCGTCGGGGTGCGGTGAGCGGAGGCCACGGTCACTTCGGCCCCTATGCCGAACTGCTTCAAAAGATCCACCGCAGGCTTCAGGATCGGCCAATCGGAATCGCTTCCCATAACAACAGCCACCTTCACGGATACATCATCTCCCTCTCAAAACATGTATTCATCATAGCAAAAAAAATTCTTTTGTGTCAACAACACCTCATGCGCCATCTCCCTGATGAAGCAGATCCTCCACGCGATCCAGGAGGATGGCCGCCAGTTCCGACTTCTTCATCAAAGGACATTCCTCCACCCTTCCGTCACGGAAAATCAGCCGCGCAACATTTGTCTCCTTCTGGAATCCGGCCCCTTGCGCAGTCACATCGTTCGCCACGATAAAATCCAGATTCTTCTTCTCCAGTTTTTTTCTGGCATACTCCATGAGATTCTGGGTCTCAGCCGCAAATCCCACCAGAACCTGTTGCCGTTTTTGCTGTCCCAGCTGATACAGGATATCGGGATTTCGACAAAGTTCGATGACCCACTCCCCGTCTGATTTCTTGATCTTTTGCTCCGACACATGCTTCACCCGGTAATCCGCCACGGCAGCCGCCTTGATGACAGCGTCCGCCTCCGAAAACTCCCGGAGCACAGCCTGCAGCATTTCCTCCGTGGTTTCCACCCGAATGGTTCTGACTCCTTCGGGATCTGGCAGAGGCGACACACCTGAGACCAGCACCGTCTCCGCACCGCGCCGCGCTGCCTCTCGAGCCACGGCATAGCCCATCCTGCCACTGGAACGGTTGCCGATGAACCGCACGGGATCGATGGGGGCGATGGTCCCTCCCGCCGTTACAAGAATCTTGCGCCCCCGCAGGGATTTTTCCCCGCAGAGATACTCCTCTGCCTTCGCCACAATCTCCGCAGGTTCCGGCAACCGTCCCACGCCCTCAACGCCACAGGCCAAATGCCCCGATGCCGGCGGTATGATCTTTATACCCCTATCCTCAAGGATCTTCCTATTCTGTTGGGTCACGGGATTCGTGAACATGTTGCTGTTCATGGCCGGCGCCAGAACAATGGGCGCCCGCGTGGCAAGAATCGTCGTCGTCAACATGTCATCCGCCATGCCCACCGCAAGCTTCGCCATCAGATTCGCCGTGGCGGGAACCACAAGAACCATATCCGCCATTTGCGCCAAAGCGATATGTTCTACATTCCAGTGAGCAATCTTTTCCCACATGCCCGTGTTTACGGGATTTCCGCTGATCTCACGAAAGGTCGTCTCTGTGACAAATTCCTGGGCAGCTCTCGTCATAATGACATGCACCTCAGCCCCGGACTTCCGAAGACGACTGGCAACCTCCACGGCCTTATAGGCCGCGATGCCTCCGGTCACCCCCAAAAGAATCTTCTTTCCTTGAAAGAACGGACGTTCTGACGTCCCCATCATTCTCGATCATCCGTCGTTTCCGACGTTTCCGGATCACGCTCCGCAGGAGTCTCTTCCCCATCCGCCGCTTCCGCCGGATCTTCCGCTGCCTCATTCGAAGACTCTTCCGCCTCGTCGAAATATTCTCCTTGGATTTCCTCCGGTTCCTCCGGGAAATCCTTGGCAATCTCATAGGTGATCTTTCCCTCGGCGATTTCTTCCAAGGCATTGGTCACGCTCTTCGTGGACTTGTTCTTCGCTTTCACCTCGGCCCCCGTCATGAGCAGACGGGCACGGCGCGCAGCGAGGACTACAAGGCCATAGCGGCTGTCCACCTTGGTCATCAACGCATCCGTCGAGGGATTCACCATGCTCATCACTACATTCGTCTTCATTTCTCCA
>CAMIWP010000119.1 GCA_946402475.1 uncultured Selenomonadaceae bacterium | reverse complement strand
TTGTCGACACAGGGAGGACGCGCAGGATGCGTCAAGGTGGGCGGCTGAATGAATCCGTGGTTCCTTAAGGCGCAGAATAGGATCCTGAAGATTCGGCAGTACGGGAATTTTCCTGTTCTGCCGAATTTGTTCTTTGGGAAAAAGGATTTCCGACGCTCGGAGCGAATATATGCAGTAAAGGATTGAATGCATCGATGGGGGGTAATGGCATGAGCAAGATAAAAAAGATCCTTGTTCCAGTGGATGGCTCCGTGAACGGGTGCAAGGCGGTGGACGAGGCGATATTCCTGGCGCAGAAATGCCAGGCGGACATGGATTTTGTCTATGTGGCCAGCAACATCAATAAGGACATTCCGAGCCACATCGTCTTTGACCGCATCTGGGAGAAACTGCCGGAGGACATCAAGGCGGCCAAACACGTGGAGACGGGCAGCATCCATAAGGCCATCCTTCATGTGGCAGAGTCGGAGAAGAGCGACATCATCATCATGGGCAGCCGGGGACTGGGCTTGTTCAAGGGTGCTCTCATCGGCAGCGTCAGCCAGAAGGTGGTGGAGGAGTCCAAGATTCCCGTCATGGTCATCAAGTAAGTTTTTCTTTGGAAGGATCTGTATTCCTTTCAAGAATTCAAATGCCAAAAACATCATACAGAAACGAAAGTGCCGAGACTTTGTAAGTCCTCGGCGCTTTTTGCGTGGAGGGAGGAATTTATCACAAAATGGTGAAATATCCTATGAAAGGCCAAATCTGCCTTACAAAAAAGGAAAGAGATGGAAGAGAAATGATGCAGCATCTATGGATCCGATACGGCATGGTTCTTGCCCTCGCGGCGGCTCTGCTCTTGGCGGTCGGTTGCGGCAAGGACGATGGGAAGACGGCGAAAATCCCCTTTGTGAAAACCCAACGGACGGGAAGTATGACAAGGATCAGCCCGGACATCTATCCGGGAAGCGTTAAGGCTCGCTATGAGACGAATATGTCCTTTCAAGTGGGCGGGAAAATCCTCTCCCGGAACGTTCAGGCAGGGAGCCGCGTTCAGGCAGGGGATGTCCTCATGACCATAGATCCCAAGGATGTGCGGGAACAGGCCGTCCAAGGAGAGGCTCAGGTCAACTCCGCCAAGGCGCAGATGGATCTGGCACAGGCGAATCTTCATCGCTATGCCCAGCTGTACCGGGAAGATGTGATTCCTGCCGCGGTGCTCGACCAATACCAAATGAACTATGACGCAGCCCGGGCTGCCTATGAGAGCGCATTGGCCCAATCGGCTCAAGCCCAGAATGCTCTGGGATATGCCCGGCTCATTGCCTCTGCGGGAGGTGTCGTATCCTCCGTGGATGCCGAAGAAGGGCAAGTGGTCTCCCCGGGCCAGACGGTTCTCGTCCTGTCCCGCACGGATGAGCTGGAAGTGGAGGTGAACGTACCGGAGAACCATTTGGCGGATATGTCGGCAGGTCGTTCGGTGACGGTGCGCTTCTGGGCGATCCCAGGAGAAACGGAGGGGATCGTCCGCGAAGTATCCCCCATGGCGGATGCCGTCTCACGCACCTATTCTGTCCGCGTATCCCTGTCCGCACCACCCAAAGGGATGGAACTCGGCATGACGGCATCCGTTTCCCCGAAGGGAGAGGCGCGTGCGGGGGAGGGGCTTGCGGTGCCCCTGACGGCCATTTACCAGTCTGGCGAAACTCCAAAAGTATGGGTCGTGGAGAACCGCACGGTGCATCTCAGGGATGTGGAGGTAACGGATATTCGCGGCAACGAAGCCAGTGTGCGCGGGTTGGAGGAGGATTCCCTCGTTGTTATTGCCGGTGTGCATAAATTGCGGGAGGGACAGAAGGTTCGCACGGAGGAGGACGAAGGATGAGGAATCTGACGGAAGTCTCTTTGACGAACAAGACTCTCATCTGGTATTTCATCATTATCACGGCACTGGGCGGCGTATTCAGCTATGGAAAGCTCGGACGCATGGAGGATCCGGATTTTCCCATTCGGCAAATGGTGGTAAGCGTGGCATGGCCGGGAGCCACAGCAAAGCAGATGGAAGAACAGGTCACGGACAAGCTGGAGAAGAAACTCCAGGACACGCCGGGGCTGGACTTCATCCGAAGCGAATCCAGGCCGGGGACGGCAATCATTTTCGTCAAGCTGGCCGACGACAGGGTGGAGAAGAAGGACATCCGTCCCATCTGGCGGGATGTGCGAAATTTCTGCGAGGACGTGAAGCGGGAACTGCCCGAGGGCGTGCGCGGCCCGTATTACAATGACCGTTTTGACGATGTTTTCGGCTCTGTCTACGCTATGACCGGAGATGGGTTCTCCTACGAGGAAATGCGGCGGGAAGCGGAGAAAACCCGAAGGATCCTCGTGGGCGTCCCCGATGTGCAGAAGGTGGAGCTCATCGGCGAACAGCCGGAAAAGGTCTATGTGGAGGTGGAGAACAGCAAGCTGGCGGGACTCGGCATCCCCCCGCAGACCATAGAAAACACCCTTCGAGCCCAGAACCAGATGACTCCGGCGGGGAAAGTGGAAACCGCATCGGATAATGTGTATCTGCGGGTCACGGGGATCTTCGACGATGTGGAGGCCATTCGCGATACGCCGATCACCGCTAACGGCAAGGTTTTCCGCCTTGGGGATATCGCCAGCGTGGAACGCCGTTTTGTGGACCCGGAAGAGCCGAAGATGTTCTTCAACGGGGAACCCGCCATCGGAATCGCTGTTTCCATGCGAGAGGGCGGCAACATCCTCTCCCTGGGTCAGAACCTTCGGGAGCAGATACGCCGGGTGCAGGATGATCTGCCGTTGGGATTGGAAATCCATCAGGTGTCCGACCAGCCCCAGGCGGTGGACAATTCCATCCATGATTTTGTCAAGACACTTATGGAGGCCATCGTCATTGTTTTGGCGGTGAGTTTCTTTTCTCTGGGATTCCGCACGGGACTGGTGGTGGCGGGCTGCATTCCCTTGGTGCTGGCCGGGGTGTTTGTGGCCATGTACCTTCTTGGCATCGACCTCCACAAAGTCTCCCTAGGGGCTTTGATCATTTCTTTGGGACTTTTGGTGGATGATGCCATCATTGCCGTGGAAATGATGAGCGTGCAGCTAGAACGGGGACTTTCCCGCTTTGACGCGGCCTGCTATGCCTTTCGCGCCACGGCAAAGCCCATGCTCACGGGAACCCTCATCACCTGCGCCGGCTTCATTCCCGTCGCCTTTTCCAAGGACATCGCCAGCGAGTTTTGCGGCGATCTTTTCCCGGTGATTGCCTGCGCTCTCGTGTTTTCCTGGGTGGTATCCGTCATGGTGGCTCCTCTTTACGGATATTCCCTGATCCGGGTCAGGGGAGGAGGAGCGGGAAACGAACCGAAGGAGAGCCGGTTCTACCTGTGGTTTCGACGAATCCTGAAGTGGTTCCTGCGCCATCGAAAGACGGTTCTTGCAGGAACGGCTGTCGTCTTTGGGGTCTCCCTTTGGGGCATGGGACACATTCGCCAAGAGTTCTTCCCGCCGTCGCTCCGTCCGGAAATCATAGTGGAAATGCGCTTGCCCCAAGGGTCTTCCATGGAGGCATCCCAGTCTGAGGCAGACAGAATGGCGGCATTTCTCGATGCCCACAAGGAGGATATGGAAAATTACAGTTCTTATGTGGGAGTGGGAGCGCCGCGTTTCGTCCTGACGCTGGAGCCTGTACTCCAACAGGACAATTTCGCGCAGTTCGTTATTGTAGCCAAGGACACCGCAGCGAGAGAGCGGCTGACCGCGGCGCTCAGAGAGGCATTGGACAAGGAATTTTCCCATGTGCGCAGCAGCATCAAGTTCATCCAGACGGGGCCTCCTGCCGATGCCCCGGTCATGCTCAGGGTTTCCGGCTACGATGCGGACAAGGTGCGTGCCATTGCAGGGAAAGTCTCGGATCGCGTGGCAAGGGATGAGAACAATTACAATGTTTTCATGGATTGGCATGAAAAGAGCAAGATCCTTCATCTGGAACTTGACCAGGACAAATTGCGCGCCCTTGGGATCAGCAGCCAGGCCGTGGCGCAGATGCTTTACACGGAGATCACGGGAGCAACGGCGGCACAGTTCTATGCGGGAGATCGCACCATCGGCATCGATCTTCGCATGGCGGCAGGGGACAGGCAGGACATTTCCCGTCTCAAGAACCTCCCGGTCTATCTCGGCGCTGCGGGCTATGTTCCCTTGGAGCAGATCGCAAAGATCTCCTTCGATGCCGAGGACGGACTCATCAAGCGGCGCAACCTCAAGCCTACCATTACGGTGCAAGCGGAGATCCAGAGCGGCACCCCGAACGACGCGACGGCAAGAGCCTATGATGCCGTGAAAGACATCCGCGAGGAACTGCCCCCGGGCTACAGCATCGAACCGGGCGGCGCATGGGAGGACAGCAAGCGATCCGCAAGCCATCTTCTCCAGCCTGTCCCCGCTATGGTGATCCTCATCATAACCCTTCTCATGTTCCAGCTCGGAAACGGGAAGGACATGTTTTTGACGCTTGCAACGGCGCCCTTGGGGCTCATCGGCGTAGCATGGGGCATGCTGCTGACGGGGAAATCCATCGGCTTTGTGGCAGAATTGGGCATCCTTGCCCTCTTCGGCATGATCATCCGAAACTCCGTCATCCTGATCGACCAGATACAGAAGCATATCGAAAGCGGCGAAACCCCATGGGATGCCATCGTGGACTCGGCGGTGCTCCGCTTTCGTCCCATTATGCTCACGGCGGTTGCCGCCATTCTCGGCATGCTTCCGCTCATGCCCAGTACCTTCTGGGGCCCCATGGCAGTAGCCATCGCCGGAGGACTCCTGGCAGCAACGGTCTTGACCCTTTTGGTCCTGCCGGTGATGTACGCCGTAGCATATCGGATCGAGGAGAAAAAATGAGGT
>CAMIWP010000118.1 GCA_946402475.1 uncultured Selenomonadaceae bacterium | reverse complement strand
TATCTCATAGCGAAGTTCATCGTGCGACATGCCGGATGCGGCAATGAGCCCGATCCCGCCCTCATTTGCTACTGCAGCCGCAAGCCTTGCCGTTGAGAGACGGATTGCCATTCCACCCTGAACGATGGGTACTCTTGCGATTTTCTCCCCAATTTTCAGTTCTGGAAGCTTCAAAGTAACTCCTCCCATCCATCCTGTCTTCCAGGAAATAGGACAACGCTCCTTTTTAGAAAATCCCGCGAAGCAATCTTCACGGGATTCTCTTAAAGGCAAGACGCTCAACTTATTTGTTCTGGTCTATATAGTTCACAACATCCTGAACGGTCTTGATCTTCTCCGCAGCCTCGTCAGGAATCTCGATATTGAATTCCTCCTCGAAAGCCATGATCAGCTCAACGATGTCCAAGGAATCGGCTCCCAAGTCATCGATGAACGTGGACTCGATCTGCACCTCGTCAGCCTCAACACCTAACTGCTCTACTACGATATCCCGGACTTTGTCAAAAGTCGCCATGCTGTCTCACCTCCCTCCAGTGATTGCATATCTATCATGATTTTCCTCGTTTATAGGCAACGTATCACATAACCATGCCGCCGTCCACATGGATCACCTGGCCCGTGATATAAGACGCACCCTCGGACACAAGGAACAACACCGCATTCGCCACATCCTCCGGCTTCCCCGCACACTTCAGGGGTATCCCCGCAATCATGGACTCCTTCACCTTATCGGAAAGCACCGCCGTCATATCCGTCTCGATGAACCCGGGCGCAACACTGTTCACCGTAATGCCCCGCCCGGCCAATTCCTTTGCCACAGACTTTGTGAAACCAATGACACCGGCCTTCGCCGCGCTATAATTTGCCTGTCCGGCATTTCCGACCAGTCCCACCACGGAGGCCATATTCACAATGCGCCCGCTTCGCTGCTTCATCATGATCTTCGTCACAGCCTTCGTGCAATGGAACACGCCTTTCAAGTTCGTGTCGATTACCGCATCGAAATCCTCTTCCTTCATGCGGGCAAAGAGTCCATCCCGGGTGATTCCCGCATTGTTCACGAGAATATCAACCGTACCGAACTTCTCTGCAACGGAAGCCACCATAGACTCCACCGCTCTGCTGTCCGACACATCCGCCTGAAGCAGAAGAACCTCGCCGCCCTTTTCCTCAATGGCAGTCCTGACCTCTTCCGCCGCCTTCGCATTTCCGGCGTAGTTTATGGCTACCTTAGCCCCTTCTTCCGACAGTCTCAAAGCAATCGCCCTGCCAATCCCGCGGGATGCCCCCGTAATAAGGGCAACCTTTCCGTCTAAAAGCATATTAACGAACCTCCTTGAAATAGTCAAGGGTTTTTTTCAGGCTTTCTACATTTTCCACGTTCATGCTGGTCAGCGCCTTATCGATCCGCTTGTTGAAACCACAGAGCGTCTTTCCGGGGCCAACTTCCACATAAGTGTCGGCGCCGAATTCCTTCATAGTTCCCACGCAGTCCATCCACTTCACCGGGCTGGCCGCCTGAGCCACAAGATTTCTCTTGATCTCCTCTGCCTTCTGCTCTGCCTTGCCATTGACATTTGCCACTACAGGGAATTTCGCATCCCGAATCTCCACCCGATCCAGTTCCGCTGCCAGTTTTTCTGCCGCAGGATTCATGAGAACGCTGTGAAAAGGTGCGCTGACCGAAAGAATGACCGCCTTCTTGGCTCCCGCTGCCTTGAGCTCCTCCACGGCCTTCTCGACACCCTTCGCCGTACCGGCAATGACAGTCTGTCCCGGACAGTTGAAATTCACTGCCTGAACTGTCCCCGCTTCCTTCGATGCCTTTTCGCAAGTATCGAGAATGACCTCATCCGACAGGCCGATGATGGCTGCCATGCTGCCCTCGCCCACGGGGACAGCCTCCTGCATAAACTGCCCGCGCTTGTGAACCAAAACCACGGCATCTTGGAAATTCAGGACATCCGCCGCAACCAAAGCGGAGTACTCCCCAAGACTGTGTCCTCCCGCTATGTCCGGCTGCACTCCCTGCTCCTTGAGGATCTCGTTGGCAATGATGCTCATGGTGAGAATCGCCGGCTGGGTATTGGCCGTGAGAGTCAAATCCGCCTCCGGTCCTTCAAAACACATCTCCCGGATGGAATATCCCAAGGCCTCGTCCGCTTCCTTGAAGAGCCTCTTCGCTACATCGTACTGATTGTAAAAATCCTTGCCCATGCCCACTTTCTGGGCACCCTGTCCTGGAAATACGAATGCGAGTTTGTTCAATTCAACTTACCTCATTTCTGCATTGTCTGCATTGGGATGAAAAAGGTTCTCAACGAACATTTGCCTCAAGTCGCTGAAAAGCATCCGACAACCCGTTCACGATGTCCTCAATGATGACCTTGACAGGCTTGATGTCCTTGAGCATGCCGGAGATCTCACCGATCATGACCGTGCCGTTGTCCACATCACCCTCATGGGTGGCGCGATGGAGGCTTCCCACACCTAGCTGTTCCAGCTCTTCCGAAGACGCGCCCGCAGCTTCCATCTCCTCGTACCGGCGGGAGAGCTTGTTGGCAATGGAACGAACCGGATGACCAAGGGAGCGGCCCGTGACCACCGTGGAACGATCCTTCGCCTTCAGGACAGCCTCCTTATAATTCGGATGGGCAATGCACTCTTCGCTCACCACAAAGCGGGAACCCATTTGGACAGCATGGGCCCCCAAGGCAAAAGCCGCCGCCACGCCGCGGGAATCGGCAATGCCCCCTGCCGCAATGACGGGAACCTCCACGGCATCCACAACCTGGGGAACCAATGCCATGGTCGTGATCTCTCCGATATGACCGCCGGACTCCATGCCCTCCGCGATGACAGCATCCGCACCGCTCCGCACCAAACGTTTGGCCAAAGCCACCGAGGCTACCACGGGGATGACCTTTGTGCCAATTTCCTTGAGCTCGGGGACATATTCTCCCGGATTCCCCGCGCCGGTGGTCACCACAGGGACTTTTTCCTCCAGCACCACCTGCATGACCTCTTTTACGAAGGGACTCATGAGCATGACGTTGACACCGAAGGGCTTATCCGTCCAGTCCTTGACTTTGCGGATCTCCGCGCGCAACGCATCCGGCGGCATGTGTCCCGCGCCGATGATGCCAAGGCCGCCGGCGTTGGATACCGCCGACGCCAACTCGGAAGTGCCGATCCACGCCATGCCCCCTTGCAGGATGGGATATTTTATATTGAGCAACTTGCAGATCTCATTGTTTTCAAACATAAAAATAAATCCTCCTTAACCCATGAATATCACAGGGGCAAAGTCGTCACCCACTGCGCCTGGCAACGAAATCATCTGTTTTCGTCGTCCTTCGCCAACATCTCCTCCTTCGCCAGGGCATCGCGAATATGCCCAAGAACATCGCTCTTGACGTATTCATTCGCCACGCCAATGGCGCTACAAATAGACTTTGCATTGGAAGATCCATGGCTGATGATGCAGCATCCATTGACTCCCAGCAATGGCGCCCCGCCGTATTCTGTAACATCCAGCCGCTTGCCGAGCTTCTTCAGCGTCGGCATCAAGAGGAGGGCTCCAATCTTTGCGAGCAGCCCGCCATCCTTGATGGCTTCCTTGATGAGTTTTAAAATGGTTTTTGCCAATCCCTCTGCAAATTTTAACACAACATTACCGACAAATCCATCACAAATTACAACATCGAAGTTTCCCTTGGGAACATCTCTTCCCTCAGCATTTCCAATGAAATGGATGATGCGCACTCCTTTGAGGAGCTGATAGGTGGCCTTGGCCTGCTCGTTGCCCTTCGTCTCCTCCTCGCCGATGTTCAGAAGCCCCACCCGGGGATTTTCCTTGCCGAGGACATGCTGGGCGTAAAGGGCTCCCATCACGCCGCTCTGGACGAGATGCTCCGGCTTGCTGTCCACGTTGGCGCCGGAGTCCAGAAGAAGGGTGACCCCCTTCGGGGTCGGCATCGGCGTCGCAATCGTGGGGCGCCCGATGCCATGGATCCGCTTCAGGATAAGCTGGGCGGCCGTCACTGCAGCCCCGGTGCTCCCGGCAGAAAGCACGGCATCGCACTCGCCGTCCTTCACGAGACGGGTAGACACCACGATGGAGGAATCCTTTTTCGTGCGCACCGCATCTGCGGGGTGCTCTCCCATGCCGATGACCTCGCTGGCATGATGCACCCTAATGCCAAGACCCTCCCAGCCCTTTTCTCTCTCCAAGACCTTGCGAATCGCCGTCTCATCTCCCACAAGGACGATCTCACATCGGTATTTTTTTGCCGCCCGTACCGCCCCGAGAACGATCTGCTCCGGCGCATAGTCTCCGCCCATAGCATCCACTGCGATCTTCAATGAATTAACCTCCCCCTCGCCTTCCCTACAGTGCGAAACAACGCATCAGAAGAAGGCTGGTGTATCTGGCAGCCGACTGAGGAAAAGCAAGGTAAACGAAAAGGAGCAGGATTCCCATCCCGCTCCTGAAAGACTCATTCAGCCTCCTGGATGACCTGCTTGCCGTCATAATAACCGCATTCCGGGCATACATGATGGGGCATCCTCGGCTCATGGCACTGCGGACAGGCCGTGAATCCGGGGGTCTCCAGTTTCCAGTTGGCACGACGCTTATCGCGGCGGGCCTTCGACATCTTGCGCTTAGGTACTGCCATTCCAGATACACCTCCTTAAAGTTGTTCATCTCCCAGCTTTAATTGCTGCAACGCCGCAAGCCTAGGATCCGGAAGGAATCTGTCACAGCCGCAATCGCCGTGGTTCAGGTTCGCTCCGCAGACGGGGCAGAGCCCCTTGCAGTCCGGCTTGCAGATATTGCTGAGCGGCTGTGCCGCCAGAAGTGTATCACGGACTAAGGCCGTGATATCCAGCGCATCTCCATCAAAAACA
>CAMIWP010000117.1 GCA_946402475.1 uncultured Selenomonadaceae bacterium | reverse complement strand
CCTCCGCATCAGCCAGCCTTGGAATCGGATGTTTGAATGCGATGTTTTCTTTTGAAGGAGGAAGAATTGTGGAGAAATCTTTTTCCATTCCCATTTCCCGACGGGATTTCGTGAAAATGGCGGGCATGGCGGCGGGAGCCATGGCTTGCGGCGCAGCCGGGGCCTATGGACAGACGGAGGCCGCCGGAAAGATCACATCCGGTGACACGGTGAGCTACGGGGGCAAGGAGATTCCCCTGCTGTATTCCGCGGACGTATGCGTGGTAGGAGGCGGTCCCTCCGGCACGGCGGCGGCCATCAACGCCGCCAGAAAGGGAGCCAAAACCGTCCTCGTCGAACGGGGCACGGCCCTTGGCGGGCTTGCCGTCCTGGGATGCGTCTACCCCTTCATGGACACCCACGCCCCCAACAGCGACACCCCCTATGTGGCGGAGATCAAGGAACGCCTGAGACAGGCGGGCATCGAACCCTTCGACGGGGTGACGGGACAGACCTGGCACAATCCCGAGGTCCTGACCTACATCTATGACGAGATGTGCGAGGAAGCCGGGGTGAACGTCCTTTACCAGACGATCCTCGTGGATGCGCTGCACGCCGAGGGATCCATTCGGGCTTGCATCCTTCAGACCATTGCCGGACTTGCCGCCGTTCGAGCCAAGACCTTCATCGACGCCACGGGGGATGCCTATCTCTCCCGCTCCGTGGGAGTCCCCTATGAAAGAGGCTATGAGAAGACGGGGAACAACCAGCCCCTTTCCTTCCGCTTCGAGATGGGCGGCATCGACACGGAGCGCCTCTACCAGTACGTGGCGGTGGAACTTCAGGAGGACTGGTGCAAATCCAAGCTCCCCTACTTCGAGATCGCCGAGGCCATGCACAGGAAACAGCGGTACAAGCTGGAGGAGATCATGGCCCGGGGCGTGGAGTCCGGGAAGATCACCCAGGAGGAAGCGGAGTACATGCAGGCCTATACCATCATCGGCAAGGACGGCGTCATGAGCATGAACTGCCCGGAGATCCCCGTGCGCTTCTCCGCCACGGATCCCGTTTCCTACAGTAAGGCCGTCACCTTCGGGCGGAAAATGATGCACCACATTGCGGGCTATCTCATCCGCCACATGCCGGGCTTCGAGCATGCCTTCATCAGCAGGGAGGCTGCCATGCTGGGAGCCAGGGAGTCCTGGCGGATTCGCGGAAAGCATTACCTCGTGGAAGATGACTACCACGGACAGAGCCGCTTCCGGGACGCCGTGTGCAGGACCGCGTGGTTCATCGACGCCCACGGGGAGAAGGTCTCGGAAAAACTGCCCAAGGGAGGGTTCTATGAGATTCCCTACCGTTCCCTGGTGACGAAAGAGATCAAGAACCTCATCGTCACGGGCCGCTGCATCAGCGCCAGTTTCATCCTTCAGGCCTCCATGCGCATACAGCCCACCTGCATGAGCATCGGCGAGGCGGCGGGCATCGCTGCCGCCTGGGGGCTGAAAAACGGCGTTCCCGCCAACGACGTGAAGTGGGAAGCCATTCCAAAGGAGCAGCGCAGCTATGTGAGCGAAGGACGGGTGTAACGAGCACGACCATAAAGAAAAAAGCCCCCACCTTTATGGTGGGGGCGCGCAAGTGTTCTTGAAGACCGGCATAGTCGTGAATCGCGGCTATGCCGTTTCTTCATCCTCGAAAGTATAGTCTCGTCTCAATCGTCTCCCAAAATCCCGCATTTTATCTTTTCCACATGAGTGTACTCTATCTCAAAGTCAAGGCCCAAGGAAGGATTGCCGGACACGCGGTAGATATAGTGATTCCCAAGGACCGCATTTGGCTGGCCGTAAGCTGCCACCACCGCATCGACGGAGGAACCTACCACGATTCCACGAGATGTGCCGAGACCGTTGAGGTCATCTACCTTGATCCTCTGGATTGTGTTGTTCACCACGTAGAGATCAAAGGTGTTGCGGTATTCGTAGACCGTGACGGGACCTTGAAACTGCGGTTTGTATTCCTGTTCCATCTCTTTGGGTTCCCCGTAGGCTTGTCGCACGGCATCTATGGATGCGCCATACGAGATTCCGGCCAGCACCAACTGGCTGCTGTCCAAAGTTGCGGCATCGGACGGATTCGCTTGTCCCGGGATCTGCTGTTGCACAAGCGCTGCTGCCTGTTGTTGCATAGGCGGTGTTGGTGTTGCTTGCTGCTGAGCGGGTGATGCCGGTTGTTGCGGCAAGGACTGCACGGCTTGCTGTTGCGCTACGGGCGGAATAGGAGGCGCAGTATGCGCGATGTACAGGGAGTGCATCCAAAAATAGGCCGCTGTGCCTCCAATACCGAGGAATAGCGCCAACATCGCAATCAGCAGCGTTTTTTTGTTCATGTCACAAATGCCTCACTTTCGCAGTTCGCCATGTGTATTTCTTTTCACCGGGTCTTCCCCGGGGTTTCCCGGGAAGGTGCGGGAACATCCTTGATGCTTGGGGCCTCCGAAGGAAGAACGGAGGGCTTTTCCTTGGACGGGGCTTCAGACGGAGCTTCAGGCTCCCCTGTGGATTCCGTCCGTTTTTCGTCCTTTACCGGGATATCCAGATTGATGGGCATATCCTCCTCCCCGCTTCGTTCCTTCTTCTCCGAAGAATCCTTCTTCGATTCCGCAGAGCTCTTTTCCGTCTTACTTTCGGAAGGACGATCCCTATCCTTTTTTGAGGAACCCTTAGGGGAAGAATACGCCTTTCCGATGGAGGTATCACTTTCCGGAACTTCCGTGGCACTGGACGGAATGGAGTTTTCGTACTCCCGGGCAACGCGTTCGAAGCTGGATCGCATGCTGTTGCTCACCTGGATGCCAAGCCCCTCCGCAAGGATGAATCTCATCTCGCTGATGTCCGGAATCCAATAACTGATGCCTTCGATGTACAGGGGACGCCCGGGAACCATATCCGTGCGAAGTCCGTACTTCTGCGCACTCTTCAGGGTTCCGGCAAATTCCAGAAGCTGTCGCATGGAAAGGTCGGTTCTCACGGAGCCCATAATTTCCTGTATGATGGTGGGCAACTTCATCAGGATCGATGGATTGGTAAACTGATCCATACAGGCCTGCATGAATTTCTGCTGGCGCTTGATGCGCCCGATGTCTCCTTCCTCATCCCGATAACGCACATACGTGACGGCCGTCTTCCCGTCCATGTGTTGCAAGCCCGGCTTGAGATCAATAAGAAGGCCTCCGTCGTCATCCCAAGGATCCTCGTAATACATGCGCTTTTCCACATTGATGTCAATGCCTCCGATGGCATCGATGATTTTAATGAAGGAACGGGTGTTGATGATGATGTAATAGTCGATGTTGACCCCGAGGAAATCCTCCACCGTCTGCTTCGTAAGCTTCTCTCCCCCATAGGCAAAAGCGGCATTGATCTTATCGTACCCGTACCTCTGTATCCTCACCCTGGTATCCCTCGGAATGGAGAGCAGAGCCGCCTTGTCCCTGTCCGGATCGATGGTGGCGAGCATGAGGGTATCGGATCGTCCCACATCGTCCGCCCGCTCATCCACCCCCATGATCATGATGGTGGCCTTGTCCTTAGCAGTCAGGAGTTCCTCCTTGGGCACAACGGTGAGTTTCTTCTCCTCCTTCGGCTTGTCTAAAAGGCTGGAGGAAGCAAACATGGCACCGGCAACAGCGGCGCCTAAAAAGCACACAAGAGCCATGATCCACGGCCAATAGCGTCGTTTCTTCTTTTGCTGCCGGGAAGGCAGGGGAGAGTTGTTCAAATTTATACCTTCTTTTCTTACCATATAATACATGCTTTTTCCATGGGCAAACCTGACATCGTATTAAGGAAACGCTGATGAAATGAAGTCGTCCAGATTGGCGTAGATTGCGTGTCCCTCCCAAGGAGACAAACCGCAGTCATAGTGGTGCTATGTCGAGGATTTGTCGACATAGGGAGGACACGCAAGATGCGTCAAGATGGGTGGCTGAATGAATCAGTGTTTCCTTAAATATATTCTACATGATTTTGACAAAAATGAAAAGGGAATCCTCAAGTCCTCTCGAATACATCCACAGAGATAATTTTTGGGGAACCGTGAGGAAATGAGTTTGAGTGGATCACATCGGATAAATTTTTCTTTGGAAAGGCGGCATGCCGGATGGCTTTGGAGATCGAGAGAAAGTTTCTCGTAAAAAAGGAACTGTGGAAGCCCTGCGGGGACGGCGTGAGGATTGCTCAGGGCTATCTCTGCGGCGACCCGGAGAGAACCGTGCGAGTGCGGGTCAAGGGAGATCGAGGCTACCTTACGGTAAAGGGAAAGAACGATGGAATCTCCCGAAGGGAATTCGAGTACGAGATCCCAAGGGAAGATGCGGAAGCCATGCTGGGCCTCTGCGGATGTTCCGTCATCGACAAAATGAGGTATTGTGAACCCATGGAGCAACACCTTTGGGAAGTGGATGTATTCCTTGGAGAAAACCGAGGACTTCTTCTGGCGGAGATCGAACTGAGCCATGAAGACGAGCCCTTTCAGAAGCCTCAATGGCTGGGAGATGAGGTCTCCGGAGATCCGAGATACTACAATTCCAGCTTGTCCCAAAAGCCCTACAGAAGCTGGTCATCCCATTCTTGAACTTATGCACAGGATTTTCCGACCCCATCATCGGAAGAGCCACAAGATGTGGAAATTCATAAAAACAGGATACTATATATAGGATTATCCACAAATCTTTCCACATATCCACATTTTTTTCATAGAAATCTTTTCAACAATAGGATAAAATATTATCATCTTCTAAGACAGAAACCATAAGGAAATTCGGCACGGTTATCCACATCTGTGAATAACCGTGTGGATAAAGGAAAGAGTGTTTGATATTTGGGAAGGTGGCAACATGATCCCTGAATGGGAGATCGTTCTCCGGCTGACCCTGGC
>CAMIWP010000116.1 GCA_946402475.1 uncultured Selenomonadaceae bacterium | reverse complement strand
AAGGGAAACCCCTTCCAGCACCTGGAAGGGAAACCCCTTCCAGCACCTGGCTCTCCAGACCCGGGATCCTCGTCAGATCCTCATCCCACATCTCCTTGCTGGCGAGCACGTCATGTACCAGGGATGCCGCATCCGCATCCTTGCGGGCAAAGTAGAAATCCATCACCCATTCGTCGTCCTGAATCTGGTAGGTATCGCCTTTGGGACGGCGGCAGACCAAATGTTTCTCCTCCCTGGACTGGATGTCCGAGGAATAGAAAGCGATGTACAGGGAAAGGGTCATAGCCAGGCACTTGGGGATCTTGCCGAATTTCTCCCAGTACTCCAAAAGGGAGGGCATGTTCCTCGCCTTCCACTTAGCCGTGGAGTTCAGGGAAATGCTGAGGAGCTGATGGGCCATGAAGGGATTGTTGAAGCGATCCGCCACGGAAGCCGCGAACTCCTCGCAGTCCTTCTTGTCCAAGGGAAGGATCGGGATGATCTCATCGTAGAGCATCCGGTTCATGAACTCGCGGATCCCGTCATCCTCCATGCACTCCCGGACGATGTCCTTCCCCGCCAGGTAGGCTCCCAGGGCGAATCCCGTATGAGCGCCGTTCAGGATGCGGACCTTCCGTTTCTTGTAGGGGGCGATGTCGGGGACCACGTGGACGTTCACCCCCGCCTTCCGGAAGGGCAGGCGATCCTCCAGCGCCTTGTCCCCCTCAATGTACCAGACGCTGAAAACCTCTCCCACGTTCAGCAGCTTGTCCTCGTAGCCGTTCTTCCGCGCCAGGGCCGCCAGTTCCTCCTCGTCCCGGATAGCTCCCGGAACGATGCGATCCACCAGGGTGGAGCAGAAAAGATTTTCCTCCTGCACCCACTTCTTGAAGTCCTCTCCCAGTCCCCAATCGTCAATGTGATGCAGGACGCACTTCTTCAGCTCCTTGCCGTTGGCGTCGATGAGCTCGCAGGAGAGGATGATGAGGCCCTTCTTCTTCGCTTGGAACCTGGAAAACAGCAGCTTTGTCAGTTTCCCCGGGAAAGAGGCCGGGGGATTGTCATCGTAGCGGACGGAACTGTCGTAGACGATGCCCGCCTCCGTGGTGTTGCTGGTGATGTACTCCAGGGAATCCTCGCAGATGACTTTCATCAGCTCGTCAAAGTGATCGATGGGGTTATAGCACTTCTTTACCACGGAGATGACCCGGCGCTCGTCCACCTTTTTCCCCTTGTCATTTCCCCGGATGTAGAGGGTGTAGAGTCCCTCCTGCTCGTTGAAGGCCTGATCCTTTCCCTTGCCCCGGGGCTGGGTCAGCACCGCCTTCCCGTTCCATCCCGCCTTTTCGTTCGCCACGTCAAAGTAGTAGTCCACAAAGGCGCGAAGGAAATTTCCCTCGCCGAACTGGAGCATCTTCGTGGGAGCGTCCTTCAGGACGTACCCCTGATAACCGCTTTTCTCCAGCACTTCATAATTCAGCCGTTCCATTTTTCACAATCCTTTCCGCCAGAAGAAATCACTTCACATATCCCATCAGGCTGGGGAGCCACAGGGAAAGCTGGGGAACGTAAGTAACGATCAGGAGGGAAACGATCAGCGACGCAAAGAAGGGAAGAAGCCATTTGAACACGGATTCCAGCTCCACGCCGCCCACTTTGACACCCACGAAGAGTGTGGTGCCGACGGGAGGGGTGATCGTCCCGATGCAGAGGTTGAAGATCATGAAGATACCGAAGTGGATGGGATCGATGCCGAGGGTCACGCATACCGGCAGGAAGATCGGGGTGAAGATCAGGCAGGCCGGCGTCATGTCCATAAAGGTCCCCACAACCAGGAGAATGATGTTGATGAAGAGAAGGATCATGATACTGCTGCTGGTAACCCCCAGAAGTCCCGAGGCAACCGCCTCCGGGATATTGGTGAAGGCCATGACCCAGCTCATGATGCTGGAAGTTCCGATGAGGAAGATGATGATTCCCGTCATTTCCGCGCTCTCACGGAAGATCTGGGGAAGTTCTCCCACATGGATGGAACGGTAGAGGAACATGGAGAGGAACAGGCTGTAGACCACCGCCACAACAGAACCTTCCGTGGCGGTGAAGACACCGGTGATGATGCCGCCGATGACGATGACGAGAAGGAGCAGACAGGGGATCGCCTCCATGATGACCTTTCCGGCGGAGCCGGACTCGAAGACCTTTTCGCTCCGATAGCCGTGCTTCTTCGCGAGGAAGTAAGCGACGAGCATGCAGGCAATGCCCCAGAGGAATCCCGGAAGGTAGCCACCCATGAAGAGAGCCGCCACGGAGGTGCCGCCGCTCACCAGAGAGTAGGTGATCATGACATTGCTGGGGGGGATCAGAAGTCCCGAGGGCGCCGAGGCGATATTCGCGGCCGCGGAATAGCTGGGGTCATACCCCTCTTCCCTCTCCACGGGGCCAACGATGGAACCCATGGCGGAGGCCGCCGCCGTGCCGGAGCCGGAAATGGAGCCGAAGAGCATGTTGGCGATGACATTGGTCTGGGCCAACGCGCCGGGAGCGCGTCCCGTGACCAGCTTCGCCAAATTGATGAGACGGATGGCAATGCCCCCCTTGTTCATAATATTTCCCGCCAGGATGAAGAAGGGAATCGCCAAAAGGGAAAAGATGGATATGCCGGAGAAAATACGCTGGGCGCCGGTCAAAACCGCCGCATCGAAATTCAAAATCGGCAGGATGGCCGCAATGGAGGCAACGGCCAGAGCCATAGCAATGGGCACGCCGGCAATCAACAGGATCACCAGTGCCACCAGAATAATCAACCCGCACAAAATCGCAATGCTCATATCCTCACCTCATTCCTTTGCCATCCGCTGGGAACTGCGCGCATTTCCCGTAAGCAGATCCACGATGTTGAACACCCCATAGATGCCAATGATGGCTCCCGTGATGGGCACCACGGCGTAGACCAGTCCCATGGAGATCCCAAGGGACGCCGTCTTCTGCGTCATGGTGAGCTGCATGATGGTCAGTCCGCCGTAAAAGAGAACGATCAGGGCCACGGCCACCACGAGCAATTCAACCACAACTTCCAGGCAAACCTTCGCCTTTCCCGTCACCTTATCGGCCAGAAAGGCCACGCGCATGTGCTCCCGCTTGCCAAACACCAGAGCGGACACCAGAAGGGCCATCCATGCAAAGGTGTAGGTCAGGAGTTCCTCCGAGATCGTACTGGGGCTGTTGAACACATACCTGGTGACGATCTGGTAAGTTCCAATGCAGACCATCGCGGCGAACATGATGCCGCACACCGCCGAAAGGGTCTTGTCCATGATGCTTCGTATCGTATTTATCATTTCTATCACTTCGCCCCCGCATCTCTCTCGTTAATCTCCTGAATATGCGCGTAGATGTCGCGAATACTCTCGTTCTTGTCCAGCATCTCCTTGTGCAGATCCATGACCTTGGCACGGAAGGGAGCCATATCCACATCCAGGAAGGTCACGCCCATGTTTTCCCGGGCAAATTTCTTCGCTTCCTCCACCTGGATCTCCCATTCCTTCAGCTCAACCTCCGTGGAAATCTTCGCCGCCGTCTGGAAGATCTCGGTTTCCTCGGGCGTCAAGGACTGGAGGAATTTGAGATTCGCCATGAGCACGTCGGGGATCATCTGATGATTCGTGTAGCTGTAGAAGTTGGCAACTTCCCCGTGCTTGTTGTTGGTAATGGCCAGCTCGTTGTTCTCGGCACCGTCGATAACGCCCTGCTGAATGGCCGTATACACCTCGCCGAAGGCCATGGGGGTTGCCGCCGCGCCAAAGGCATTCACCATGGCAATGCTGGCGGGGGACTGCTGCACACGGAGCTTCAAGCCCTTCATGTCATCCGGGGTCTCGATCTTCTTCTTTGCGTAGAAGCTGCGCAGACCCGCATTGTACCAGGCGACTACCCGGAAACCGGCCTCGTCGGTGGAGGCGTACACCTTCTTCATGTACTCCTCATCGTTCATGGTGTCAAAATAGGCTTTCTTCGAGGCAAAAAGATAGGGCATGCTGAAAACCTCATAGACACCTGCCACGGTTTCCACGTTGGGGCAGCCCACGAGAACGAAGTCGATGGCTCCCGTCTGCGTCAGCTCAATGGCTTTTTTCTGGCCTCCCAGAAGTTCGTTGGGGAAAATCTGAATCTCGTACTTGTCCGTGTGGCTCTCCACGTATTCCTTGAAGGCCAGCAGACCGATGTGCTCCGGATGCTTCTCCGATTGGGAATGGGCAATCCTCACGATGCGTTTCCCATTCCCCACGGAGCTGCAGCCCGACAGCATAAAGGTGCAGAGCAATCCCACCAGGAGCAGGGAACACAGCTTTCCTCTCCAATTCATACCAATAACCTGCCTTTCCTCATAACGTCTATGACTTCGACTTGTTACCTATTATTTTATTTGCCTCCCCCCTTTATAAATGAGATGATTGCTATTATTTTCTATCACTTCGACGTGGAAAGACGAAATTCCTCTTTATTTTTGAAAACAAAGTACACAGAAAGTTATTTTTCATCGCCGCCTTGTGCAAGCGGTATTCCAATGACTGATTCGCACCATATCGCATCCATCCTTGATCTTCCTTCATTTCATGGCAGTCCTTCTCCCGGGATAATTTCTGAATGGTTCTTCTCAAAAAAGACAAATTCAATCAAAAAATCCTCGAAAGCTCTGCAATAGAGCTCTCGAGGATTTGCGCTTGTAGGCTGAGGAGGCTGAAGTCTTTATCATGTACATCATGGATCAGGAGGATCCCGCTCTTGGCAGAATCACTCCTGCAAGCGATCCGACACGGGAACGGAGGCCACGACCATGTGCGTTGAACTCGGCTCCGGCGATTCTATGACAAGTCCGGCCACCCTCATCAAAATTTCCATACCGTCCATTCCATAAGGCAAGTGGCAGTATGTGGCTTCC